>CAZUWC010000126.1:3767-5909 GCA_964623935.1 uncultured Halobacteriales archaeon | reverse complement strand
TCGTGAACCCGAAACGGGTGTTCGGGACAGCCGAGCAGACACCTGGCGAGCAGGTTATCATCTTCGACGACACGTCAGAACAACAGTTTGGCTGGCTCGTCGATCGGGTCCTCAGAGTCGAAACCCTCCAAGATCCAAAGATCCTGGGTTGATCCGTATCGCGTGCACGAACAGTTCTCGATGGCCACTGGATAGAGACATGGCAGAGGTGAACTCGGACGAGATTCAGGTACTCCCTGTTGACGGTGAGCCACCTCTCACAGACCGGTATGAATGGGCTTGAATTCCTGCAGGTGGTCCGCGAGGACTGTCCTGACCGCCCATTCATCCTCTTCACCGGCAAGGGGAGCGAGACCGTTGCCAGCGACGCGCTCTCTGCTGGCGCTGTACTGCGGTCGATCCTGTAATGACTTCTGAACATCCCTATATCGGACTGGTGGACTGCTGGCCATGCCAAGTGGCCGTTACCCCTATCCTCGGCCGTGTATGGGGCCCCAACGTGTTGTTTTTGCCACATTATCATGTCCACAACAACCGAGACCGAAGACAGCTACGGTGACGAAGCTCCGCTGGTGGCGCTGTTCACGCCGGCGCCGACATCTTTTTATATTACTTCTGGTTATCTAGCGACATGGACCTGCCGACGCCGGAGGACCTGCGCGAGCGCCGGACGGAACTGGGGTTGACACAGAGCGAGCTCGCCGAGCGGGCGGACGTCTCACAGCCGCTGATCGCCCGCATCGAAGGGGAGGACGTGGACCCGCGGCTGTCGACACTGGGGCGCATCGTGAACGCGCTCCAGGAGGCAGAGGGCGGGGTACTGCGGGCCCGGGACCTGATGCACTCGCCGGTGATCAGCGTCCGGCCGGACGCGAGCGTCCACGAGACCATCGAGGTGATGGACGAGAAGGGCTACTCACAGATACCGGTCATCCGCGACGGGACACCGCTGGGGCTGATCGCCACCTCGGACATCCGGAGCCGCCCCGAGGAGAGCGTCGGCGAGTTGCCCGTCGCGGAGGTGATGCACGAGTCGCTGACGACGGTCGAGCCCGGGGCGACCATCGACGCCGTCGACGCCCACCTCGACCACAACGACGCCGTGCTGGTCGTCGATGGCGGGGAGACGGTCGGCATTATCACCGCGGCCGACCTGGCCCGGCACCTCTCCTAGACGGGTACGGAGAACCGGTAGGTCTTCACGCCACCGTGGGGTTCGCGTGCCAGCGCGACCAGTTCGTCGGGCGTCTCGACGACGACTGCCTCGCCGCCCTCCCTGTTGTTGGTGTTCCGGATGGTGTTCGCACACAGGACGTCCCCCCTCCGCCGGGGGCGCTCCTGGCGGGTGTGACCGACGACCTGGGGGGGCGCGTCCGCGGGCATGTGCGCCAGATCCAGCCACGCGACGCCGGCACCCGGCCCGCGACCGGTCGCCCCGCCGAGACCGAGTACCTCGGGATAGGCGTCGATGACAGCGAGCTGTGTAGCGGGATACCGCTCGGTGCCGACCGCGTCGCGGAGACGGCCGGCCGCAGCGACGAGGTCGTCGTTGAGCGCCCCCGCCCGGTAGGGCTCGGGACGGCCGGCGTGTGCGTAGGTGACGGTGTGACCCTCGTAGGCCGCGACGACGAACCCCTCGTCGATCCGGTCGGTGAATGCCCGGCGCTGGCCGTCGGTACACTCCGCCGAGAACCACCCCGACCAGGTGAAACTGTCGGGCGTCAGGACGCCCATCTCGTGGTTGCCCAGCGTCACCCGGACGTGCCCGTCCGGTGCCTGTTCGGCGAGGCGGACGACCATCGCGATGACCGCCTCGGTGTCGGGTCCCCTGTCGATCAGGTCGCCGTTGAACACGAGGACGAACTCCTCACCCCCGGCCCACTGGAGTCCCTCGGCGGGGTCGGCAGTCACGACCGGGTCGAAGTCGGGGTGGTCCGCCAGCGTCAGCAGGGCGCTCCGTGCCGGCTGGATGTACCCGTGGACGTCACAGAGGCTGACGATTGTCGGCCGGTCGGCGTCGAGCCCCCCGACCCCGTCGCGTACAGGTGACGCCAGCGTCGGCGTCGGTGCGTCGTCGAACATTGCAGTGGTCCCGGACACACGGCGGATGCAGCGTGGCGTTGGACCACGTACTCGTCCCGG
>CAZUWC010000126.1:0-3667 GCA_964623935.1 uncultured Halobacteriales archaeon | reverse complement strand
CTACAGTTCCAGGCCGCGAACGGCGACGACACCCGAGTCGTCCTCGCTGGCCCGGACGGTCCCGATCCGGCGGCCGTCGGGCGTCGCCTCGACGAGCGCCGCGGCGTCCGCAGGGTCGACCGCGGCCACGAACCCCGTCCCCATGTTGAACGTCCGGTGCATCTCCCCGTCGCTGATCCCGCCGGCCTCCCGGAGGAACCCGAAGACAGCGTGGGGGTCGACGGGATCGGTGATCTCGTAGCGGTGTGGTCCCATCCGTGCGAGGTTGGTCCAGCCGCCGCCGGTGACGTGTGCCGCCGCGCGGGCGTCCTGAGCGCGCAACGGCTCCAGCAGGTCGGCGTAGATCCGCGTCGGTTCCAGCAGTTCCGCGCCGATGGTCCGTTCGGGTGCCGGCGGGAAGGGGTCGGTGTAGTCGTGTTCCCGGGTGACTGCCTCGCGGGCGAGCGTCAGGCCGTTCGAGTGGACGCCGCTGGCGGGCCACCCGACCAGGGCGTCACCCGGCCGCGCCTCGCCGGGGAAGAGCGCGCCCTCGGGCGCCAGGCCCGCGCAGGCACCCGCGATGTCCAACCCCCGGATCACCTCCGGCATGACGGCCGTCTCGCCGCCGACCAGCGCCACGCCGGCCCGCTCGGCACCCCGGCGCAACCCCTCGCCGACCGCCTCGGCGACGGCATCGTCGGGCTCCTCGACGGCCAGGTAGTCGACGAACGCGACGGGTTCGACCCCCTGGGCGACCATGTCGTTGACGTTCATCGCGATGCAGTCGATGCCGACCGTCGAGTAGTCACCGAGTGCCTCGGCGACGAGCAGTTTCGTCCCGACACCGTCCGTCGCGAGCGCCAGAAAGGCGTCGCCGATGTCCACCAGCCCCGCGTAGTCGCCCTCGAACTCGCCGGCCGCACCCACGAGCGCCGCGGTGGCCGCCGCGCTCGCGTCGATATCCACGCCCGCGTCGGCGTAGGTGAGTCCCTCCCCGTTCGCGTCCGCTCGGTCGTCCGACACGGCGTCCCCCGCGTCGTCGGTGCCATCGCCCTCCGGGGCGTCGGTGGTCATATCTGTCGGCGGGTGCGGTACCGACAAAAGCCCACCGTTCGGGTCGTCCACGCTGGTGTCGGGGACCTTCGCCTACGGTTCCGGGACCGGGGAACGGGTCATCACCGCCGGGTCGACGACGGCGAACCCGCCGCCGGCGCCGGCCGATGACCCCTCCTCGAAGATTGTCTCCGTCTCGCCTTCGAGGGTCACCACGGCGGCGTTGCCGTCGTACTCGGCTTCGAGGCTGTCGAGTCCGGCGTTCTCCGCGACGAGCTGGTCGGCGGTCAGCTCGACCAGTTCCTTCACGCCCGAATCCTCGGCAGTCGTGGCGTCGGTGTAGAGGAGGAGCCCGGTCATCGTCGTCGTGTCCTCCTCGACGGTCATGCCGAACCCGCCGGCCCGGAGCCCGGTGACGAACTGCGTGGCCATCCCCTGCTGGGCCTCCGCGGTGGCCAACTCGACCAGTGCGGGGTCGATCTGGCCACCGGCCATCACGGTCGCGTCACCGAGGCGGTCGCCGAGTTGGCGGGCCCGCTCGGCGTTCGGTTCCAGACGGTCGACCTCGCCGTTGCCCGCGTCGATCATCGTCTCGGCGGCCTGCCGACCCGTGACCGACGCCGTCGCCTCGCCCTGGCGGCCTCCCCCGCCGAAGATGACGACCCCGTCCCGGACTGCCGCCACCGCGGTCCCCTCATCGTCGTCGATGCCCTCGGGTGAACTCTCCTCGACGTTCTCGTAGAGGGTGAACCCCTCGTACTCGCCGGTCTGCTCGGCGCCGTCGTCTTCGAGGGTCGTCGCGACCGCGTCGGACCCGAAGGAGCCGAGTATCGCCGCCGACCCGAACACCGACGAGGAGGTCGACTCACCGACGGAGACCTGGGCGCCGCCCACGCCCGTCATGGTCTCTACCTCCTCGGGGGCGACCGGCGAGTCCTCGCCCCCCTCGACGGACTCCCGGGTGGACTCGGGCAGGTACTCGCGGGCCTCGTACAGCCCCGCGTAGTCGACGCTCCCGAAGAATTTGTTCTCGGTCTCGGCCAGCACCGACGGGTCGTACCGGTAGTCCGCCGGGCCGGGGTCGCCTCCGCCGAGGAGGCCGCTACACCCGGCGAGGGTTGTCGTGCCGAGCGCCGCGAGCACCCCACCCGCCTTCAGGACGGACCGTCTGTCAGTATTCATACAACCCTGCTAGTCCGTCGCCTCTAATGAATCTGGTGACGCCACCGGGAGTACGGGCGTCGGACCGGTCACCCGGTCGGCGGTGCGGGCGCGGGCCCCTCGAGCAGTGCCTGTGTCTCCCCGGTCACCGTCACGACGACCGCCTCGCCGTCGTCGGTCGCGTCGATAGCCTCGATGCCGGCCGCCTCGGCCGCGACCCCCTCGACCAGTTCGAGGGCGTCGCCCGCGTCCGCGCTCGCGGCGTCCTCGTACAGTCCCGCGAGCGTCAGGTCCGCCATCTCGCCCTCGACCGCGAGTCCGATTCCGGCCGCGCGCAGGCCGGTGGCGAGGGTGCCGACGGGACCGTCGGCCTGCCGGTAGCGGTCGAGCAACGCCGGGTCGGCCCGGAGACCCGCCGACACCGTCGCCTCGCCGGTGATGTCGGCCAGCCGACTGACGCGGTCGTCGGTGTCCTGGAGCCGTGGTCCGTCGCCGGTCCCCGCGTCGACCGTCGCCTCGACGACGGCGGGAGCCAGCACCATCCCCGCGTTGCGCCCGCGGACGCTCACCCACCCGACGATCAGCGCCTCGTCCCCGACGGCGACGGCCGCCATCGTGAACGGCGTATCGTCACCGGGAATACCGTCGACCCCGCCCGCGTTCTCCCCGTCGACACCCTCGAACAGTGTCAGTCCCGCGTAGTCACGCTCCGCGTCGGGGTCGCCCGCGGTTCGCACCCGCTGCTCGAGGGCCCCGCGGTCGAACGAACCGAGCGTGACGACGGACCTGAACGCGACCGACGACCCCGTGCTGTGGTCGCCGAACTGGATGCCGCCGACGCCGGCCATCGACTCGACCGCGTCGGTGTCGAGCGGTGAGTAGGGTACCGTGTCGACTGTCTCCCGGACCGACGGGGGCAGGTGCTCGCGGTGGGCGGACAGCCTCGCGTGGTCGAGCGTGCCGAAAAGCCGGTTGGGCGTCTCCGAGACGGCGCCGACGTCGAACTGCCAGTCCCGTGGCCCGCCGGACGCGCCGCCGAGGACGCCGCTGCAGCCGGCGAGGCCCGCGACTGCCGCCAGCCCGCCGACACCCAGCACGGACCGTCTGGTCAGCCGCATGGTTGCCCGTTCGACTCCCGGGCGCTAAATCCCACTCCGGGTGTGCGTCGCGGACGCCGAACCAGCCACCCCGCCCGTCCGACAGGGCTACTGCACCCGGAGCCAGGGCACCTCGACAAGCGACGGAATGTACGTCTCGATGTGGTGTTCCCAGATCCCCTCCTCGCCGAAGGCCTCGCCGTGGTCGGCGGTGACGACGACCGACCCGTCGAGTTCGGGCAGGAGGTCCGCGACCGAGTCCAGGGCCAGCCTGAGGTTCTCCTCGTGGTAGGTCATGCCGGCCTCGCGGGTCCCCTCCCGGAGGACGTTCCCCAGCCCCAGTTCCATCCACAGCCCCGCCTTCATCGCGAAGGAAC
>CAZUWC010000125.1:0-5935 GCA_964623935.1 uncultured Halobacteriales archaeon | reverse complement strand
TCGGCGCTCTCGGTCACGGCAACCTCCCAGCCGTGTGCGTTTACGATGCCGGTGACGATCGCCAGCCCGAGCCCTGTCCCCCCGCCCGTCGAGTACCCCGTCTCGAAGACGTCTTCGCGCTCGCTTTCGGGCACGCCCGGGCCGTCGTCCGCCACGTAGAACCCCGAGCCGTCGGCGAGGGTGCCGATCCGCACGGTCACGTCGTCGCCGCCGTGCTCGACGGCGTTTCGCAACAGATTCTCGAACAACTGTCGCAGGCGGCCCGGATCGGCACGGACCCGCCCGTCGTTCCCGGTTTCGAGCGTGGCGTCGGCCGTCTCCACGGTCCGCCAGCACCGGCGGGCGAACGCCCCGATGGCGACCGTCTCCCGGTCGGGGTCCGTCTCGCCGGTGCGCGCGAGCGTCAGCAGCTCCTCGATCAGCGTCTCCATCCGCTGGTGGGCCTCCGTGGCGTGTGCGAGGTGGTCGCTGTCGCACTCCTCGCGGGCCAGTTCCACGCGCGCCTCGGCGACGTGGAGCGGGTTGCGCAGGTCGTGGGAGACGACCGACGCGAACCGGGAGAGCCGTTCGTTCTGAGCTTCGAGCTGGTCGCGTCGCCGCTGCTGTTCGGTGACGTCCGTGACGACCACGACGCAGTCCCCGTGTCGGCCACCTGACGGGTCGGCCGGCGTCACCTGTACCTCGTAGTACCGTGCCCCGGCAGCGTCCTCGACCTCGACCACCTCCCGGGTCTCGCCCCCGCCCCGGACACACGCCACGAGGTCGTCGTCCGGGGCGACGTCCCCGAACCGGGTGCCGATCACGTCGTCGTCGGCTCCGAACAGTTCCATCCCGGCAGCGTTGACGTCGAGGACCCGGTCGTCCCGGTCCAGCACGTAGACGCCGGACGAGATGCTCTCGAAGACGGTCCGGAGAGCGATCGGTCCGACCTCCGTGAGCCGGTAGCGGAACACCGCCACCCACAGTGCCAGGGTCGTCACCGAGAGCGCGACGGGCGTGTAGTCGGCGGTGAGGAACTGCAGCGAGTGCGGGACGTTCGCCGCCCACGGCGCGGCGACAGCGACGAGGATTGCCGCCGTCTGATTGCGGTAGCGGTGGGGCGCCGTGAGCGCGTACCGGACGAGCAGGACCGACCCGACGAGCAACAGTCCGTACGTGAACACGACGAACGCCCAGAAACCCGGCCCGGGCGACGTCGCGATCCCTGCGGGGACTGCGACACTGTAGTCGATGCTGGCCCAGTAGAGGTCGTGTCGCGGGTTCGTCCAGACCAGCCCCAGGAAGCCCGCGCCAGCGACACAGAGCCCACCGGGGAGGGACAACGACCGGGACCGGCTGTAGCCCGTGTACCGCAGCGCGAACAGGACGAACGTGATGGGGGCGGCGACGATGCCGAGATACGAGAACTGGAGCCAGCGGAGCTTTGCCGCCGGGGCCGTCGCCAGCCCCAGCCCGACGGTGCCACCGGCCCAGAGGGCCGCGGCCAGTGCCATCCCCCCGAGGGGTACCGCACCAGTGACCCCTCTCCGGGTCCAGGCGGCGCCTGCGACCCACAGACCCGCGGCAACCGCCAATACCAGGGCTGTGACGTAGAGACCTTGCACCATATCGGACTGTCCCCTCTGATCACGTCACTGTGCAGTATCTCGGCGCCTCGCCGCACTCGTAGAAGAGTGGTTGGTGGACGTACAAATGAATAGCTATCCCACTATCATATTTGATATCTTAACGTCCGGACCGAACAGCTCGAGGTCGCTGATATCCACGGTCCCGAACGGTGGGGCTGGCGAGACACCGGTCGGTTCCGGATTTCCGGAAACCCGGAAACCGCCCGGTTAGACCTTTGTCGCCGTCCTCGCTACCGTGTTCCTGCCATGCCACACTCGACGACTCGACCGCGACCCGACGACCGGACAGTCCCAACCCTCGACCCCGGCGTGACAGTCGTCCGGACGCCACACCGGCGCTCGGGCGCGATCCACCACCTCGCGGTGGCGACCGTCCGCCGCACCGACGGGCCCGCATACTGGGTGGACGCCCGCAACACCGCCTCGACCTACGCGCTGTACGAGCACGCGGCGGCCGACCGCGTCCTGGAACGACTCCACCTCGCGCGGGCCTTCACCGCCTACCAGCACCGCACGCTCGTCGACCGCGTCCTGAACCGCGCAAACCGAGAAACCGGTTGTCTCGTCGCGCCCAACGTCGCCGCGCTGTACCGCGACGAGGACGTCCCCGACCACGAGGCCGAACCGCTGTTCGACGCCGCGATGGCGACGCTCGCCGACGTCGCCGAAACCGTCGAGGGTCCCGTTCTCGTGACGGACAGCGGGCCGGACGACGCGCTCGCGGACACCCTGCGGGCACACGCGAACGCCGAGATTCGTTGCGAGCGAACCGACCTCGGCTACCGCTACGAGGGGCCGGACTTCGAAACCGACGTCTACTGGGGGGCGGGCTTCTGGCAGACGACGATCCCCTACTGGGTGGCCCTGCTGGGCACTGTCGACGAGGAGCCGGACCGCGCGCTGACCGGCCCCGCGCTCCGGCAGGTCGTGGAGGGGTAGGATGGGCCGAACCAACCCCACCTACCGGGACGCACTTGCCGGCGTCGAGGCGGACTGGCAGGACTTCCGGCGGGGGCTGCGCCGCGAGTACGAGGGGGATTTCGACCGCCTGTTCGACAGGGCGCGCGACCACGCTGACGCCGCCGGCTACCACAACAGCCCCGACCCGATGGACGCGCTCGTCGTGTCGGTCCTGCTGGCACACGAACACGAACTGCGCCGACTGCGCGAGGAGTAGTATGCCGCTGCTGACCTGCGAGTTCGACGACGGCGCCGTCCGCGAGTGGCACGCCACCGCCGATGGCACTGAGACGCGGTGGACCCGCGGGTACACGCCGGCGCTGTTCGTCGAGGGGCCACGGCGGGCACTGGAGCGACTCCGGGTGGACCTCCGTCCGGACCCGAAGGTCACCGCCACCGGCGACGAGTCCTGGTACACGTCGCTGGGTGCCCGGGAGCGGTCGGCGGTGCTTCGCGTCGACTGCGAGCGCCCCACCGAGGTCCGGACCCTCGCCCGGGAGATCAGCCACCGCCACCAGCCCGGCACCGTGCGCCTCTACAACGTCGACCTGGCGCCGCAGTTTCGCTTCTGTGTCGAGACCGGGACATCGCCGGTGCCCGCCCGCGACCTGGACGTGCTGGAACTGACCGTCCCCGAGACGGCCCTCCGGGACGACGACGTGACGGCGCTGACGGCCGACGGTGACAGGCTCGGGACGACGCCGGCGGAGACGATTCGGGTGCTCGGGGAGGTGCTATCCCGCCGCGACCCGGACGTGCTGTGCTGTTCGACGGCGCGGGTCGTCCCCTTCCTGCACGACCGGGCCGAGGCGCTCGGGTTCGCCGACTTCCGCCTCGGACGCGCCGACGGTTACGAGCAACTGGCCGGCGCGAACACCTACGAGAGTTACGGGCAGGTCGGCCACTCCCCGGCGCGCTACCGGGTCCCGGGGCGGGCGACGGTCGACCGGTCGAACAGTTTTCTCCTCGACGAGTCCGGCATCCCCGGCCTGCTGGACCTCGTCGAGCGCTCCTGGCGACCCCTCCAGGAGACGGCCTGGGGGAGCATCGGCACGGTTCTGACTGCCATCCAGGTCCGTCACGCGCTCGACCGCGGCGTGTTGGTCCCCTGGAACAAGTGGGAGCCCGAGGGGTTCAAGCGCGTCGAGACGCTGCACGCGGCCGACCGCGGCGGGTTCACGTTCGCGCCCGACGTCGGCCGCCACGAGAACGTCGTCGAGGTCGACTTCGCGTCGCTGTACCCCAATATCATGTGCGAGTACAACATCAGCCCCGAGACGGTCTGCTGTGACTGTCACGACAGCGAGGACGTCCCCGGCCTCGGGTACAGCGTCTGTGACCGCGAGGGGTTCACCCCCGCGGTGTTGGAGCCGATTATCGCCGACCGCGCAGCCATCAAGGCCGAGCGCGACGCCGCCACGGACCCGGCACGGCGAGCAGAACTGGACGCCCGCGCGGACGCGCTGAAGTGGATTCTCGTCTCCTGTTTCGGCTACCAGGGCTACCGCAACGCGAAGTTCGGTCGCATCGAGTGCCACGAGGCCATCAACGCCGTCGCCCGCGAAATCCTCCTCGACGCAAAGGAGACCCTGGAGGCCGGCGGCTGGCGCGTCGTCCACGGCATCGTCGACAGCCTCTGGGTGCAACCGGTCGAGGGGGAGGGACAGACACCGCTGGAGGAACTGGCGGCGGCAATCGGCGACGACGCGAACGTCCCGCTCGAACTCGAGGACCGTTTCTCGTGGGTGTGTTTCGTTCCCCGGCGCGACGGGTCGGCGGGCGCGCTGACGAAGTACTTCGGGAAGGTGGCCGGAGCGGATACCGACGGCGAAGACGCCTACAAACTCCGGGGGATCGAGGCTCGCCAGCGGAGCACGCCCGCGTTCGTCGCGGACCTGCAACGGTCGCTGATCCGGACAATAGACCGCCACCGCGACCCCGAGGCTGTCTGTGACCGCCTTGCCCGCGGGCTCGCCCGGCTCGAGGAGGGGGACGTCTCGCCCGAGGAGTTACTGATCCGGAAGCGAGTCTCGAAACCGCTGGCGGAGTACGACCAGCGCACGCAGACAGTCGCCGCTCTGGAGCGGGCAGCCAGCCAGGGCCTCGACCGGTATCCCGGCCAGGACGTGACGTACCTGGTCGTCGACGACGACCGGCGCTCGCGTGCGCGGGTCCGGCTCGCCCACGAGTCGCTGGGTCCCTACGACACCGACTTCTACAGGGACCTCGCGTTGCGGGCCGGCGAGAGCGCGCTGGCACCGCTGGGCTGGGACCGCCAGCGGGTCCAGCGGTATCTCGGCGGGACCAGGACGTCGACGCTGGCGGCCTTCGAGTGACTGTGCCGCCCGGGTGGTCTGACCACAGTTTCACTTTCACCGCGGCAGGCTCCCATACATATGTGGGGCCGGCGTAGACGGTGGCGAACGGCCCGCTGACCGCCCGCTCCAGTCACCGAATCCACCCCATGTATCCGAGATCAGAGATACGCGGCACGTGTCCCCACTGTGGCGCCTCGATCCCCGACGCGGCGGTGCTGATCGAGTACGAGACCGACGACGCGACCGCCGTCTACGCCGAGTGTCCGGACTGCACTGCCGTCGTCCACCCAGTGTAGGATGTCACAGTTCGACGTCGACGCCGAGCGACTCACCGTCTTTCGCGTCGACGACGAGTACCTGTTCAGCCACTACTTCGACCGGCAGGACGTCTTCGCCGACCTCAGCGAGTACTACGACGAGGAGGCCTACCGGTTCGAGGTCCCCGCCGGGGAGTTCGAGGCCGTCCGGGAGCGCCTCGAAGACGCCTACTACGATCCGCAGGTCGTCACGGACCTGGAACCGTACTGTGTGGTCATCGACAAGTACGACGAACACGCGGCGATCCTCCGCGAGTCCGTCGCCTCCTGGGAGCGCCGCGGCCACCGGTTTTTCCTGCTGAAAGACGACCTCGCCGTGGGGGAGGCGCTCGAACGGGGCGCGGAACGCGTCGCCGAGACGGACTTCGCGCTGGGCCTCTGACGGCCTACTCGGCGTCGCGAATCTGTGGCCACACGCCCGGCAGTTTCAGGTATCCGAGTACTCGAAGTAGTCGATTGTCTCCCGGTCGACCACGCGCCAGGCGCCCCGCGTCCGCCGTTCCGTCACGCGCTGGAGGTCCTCGTGGCCACCGTCGAGGAGAAAACGGATGCGCCGCGGGTGACCGTTGACCGGGTGATACTCCACGCGGAAGATTTCCTCCATACTTCGACTCCGTAGTGTCCCGCTCGCACGCATCGAATACTTCAAGATAATTTATAATCGTAGCTATGAGATGTCCGTCAGAGTGACCATCACTATATAGATTTCTGA
>CAZUWC010000124.1:0-5958 GCA_964623935.1 uncultured Halobacteriales archaeon | reverse complement strand
CGCGAGCGATGGATTCGGACGAGGCCCTGGAGTACCCGGTGTTCGCGGTCAACGACACGCCCATGAAGCGGTTGTTCGACAACGTCCACGGCACCGGCGAGTCCGCGCTGTCCTCGATCGCGATGACGACGAACCTCTCGTGGGCCGGCAAGACGGTCGTCGTCGCAGGCTTTGGCCACTGCGGGAAGGGCGTCGCCCGCAAGGCCAGCGGCCAGAACGCCGATGTCGTCGTCACCGAGGTCGACCCGCGCCGGGCGCTGGCGGCCCACATGGAGGGCTACGACGTGATGCCCATGGCCGAGGCCGCCGCCGAGGGTGACGTCTTCGTCACGACCACGGGCAACCGGGACGTCATCGTCCGCGAGCACTTCGAGCGGATGGCAGACGGGGTCGTGCTCGCCAACGCCGGCCACTTCGACGTCGAGGTCGACCTCGACGCGCTCTCCGAGTTGGCCGTCGACACCTACGAGGCACGGGAGGGAATGGAAGCCTACGAGCTGCCCGACGGCCGCCGGCTCCACGTCCTGGCGGAGGGACGGCTCGTGAATCTGGCGACGCCGGTCTCGCTCGGCCACCCGATCGAAGTGATGGACCAGAGCTTCGGCGTCCAGGCGGTCTGTGTCCGGGAACTCACAATGCGTGGCGGCGAGTACGCTGCCGGCGTCCACGACGTTCCCGACGACCTGGACCGGGAGGTCGCGGAGACCAAACTCGCCGCCGAGGGGATCGCCACCGACGACCTCAGCGACGCGCAGCGCGAGTACATGAACTCCTGGCAGCACGGCACCTGAGATGGGCGAACCCAACCGGTGGGACCCCGAGGACTACGACGGCGGCCACGAGTTCGTCTACGAGTACGGCGCCGATGTCGTCGACCTGCTCGACCCCCAGCAGGGGGAGCACGTGCTCGATCTGGGCTGTGGGACGGGACACCTCACGGCCGAGATCGCCGACGCTGTGGGCGAATCGGGAGGTGTCGTGGGCGTCGACCGGTCCGGGGAGATGGTCGCGGAGGCCCGCGAGACCTACCCGGATATCGCGTTCGTCCGGGCCGACGCCACGACGTTCGCGACCGGGGAGGCCTTCGATGCGGTCTTCTCGAACGCCGCGCTCCACTGGATCACCTACCAGGAGGCCGTCACCGAGCGCGTCGCGGACTTGCTCCGGCCGGGCGGCCGGTACGTCGCCGAACTCGGCGGGGCGGGCAACGTCGGCCGGATCGTGGACGCCGTCGTCGACGCCTGCGCCCGGGGCGGGTACGACGTCGACCCGCCCTGGTACTTCCCGACGGTCGGCGAGCACGCCTCGCTCCTCGAAGCGCACGGCTTCGAGGTGACCTACGCGCGCCTGTTCGACCGGCCCACCGACCTCGACGGCGGCGAGGACGGCCTGCGGGAGTGGCTCGGGATGTTCGGCGACAGCATGCTGGCACCCCTCGACGGTGACGAACAGGAGGCCGTGATCGCGGACGTCGAGGACCGACTCCGGGCGGACCTGTACGACCCCGACACGGAGACGTGGACCGCCGACTACCGGCGCCTGCGGTTCGTGGCGTGGGTTGAGTAAGGTTTTTCCACCGCCGCACGACGTGGCTGCATGGAACGCGAACACGTCAGTTCGGGCACCGAGTGGGAGTCGACCGTCGGCTACTCGCGGGCGGTCCGGGTCGGCGACGAGATTCACGTCTCGGGGACGACCGCGACCGACGAGAACGGCGACGTCGTCGGCGTCGGTGACCCCTACGCGCAGACGTCGCGAGCCATCGAGAACGTCGCGGCGGCGCTCGCGGCGGTCGACGCCGGACTAGAGGACGTCGTGCGGACGCGGCTGTACGTCACTGATATCGACGAGTGGGAGGCGGTCGGCCGGGCACACGGCGAGGCGTTCGGGGAGGTCCGCCCGGCGACGTCGATGGTCCAGGTCGAGCGGCTGATCGATCCCGAGATGCTGGTCGAGATCGAAGCCGAGGCCCGAGACTGATCAGTCTGCGGGGATCTGTTCCTCCCCGTCGCTGCCCGTCTCGTCGACGATGACGGCCTCGCCGTCGACCATCTCGATGTCGATGAGCGTCTTGACGGGGTGGTCGATACCCTCCAGGGCGTTCTGCCCGCCCACCTTCCGGATGGCGATGACGATGTCGACGATGTCACAGCCGATTTCGTCGAGCGCCTGGACGATGGCGCGCATTGTCCCGCCCGTCGAGATGAGGTCGTCCAGCAGGAGGACGCGGTCGCCGGCGCCCACGTCGTTGATGTACATCTCGCTCTCGGAGTAGCCCGTCGACTTCGCCAGCGAGACCTCCCCCTCCAGGCCGTACTCCCGTTTGCGGATCACGACGAGGGGGATGTCGGTCATCAGCGAGACGGCCGTCGAGAGGTGGATGCCCATCGCCTCCGGGGTGACGATCTTGTCGACGTTCTCCAGTTCCGCCTTCCGGATGATGCGGACGACGCACTCCCGGAGCAACTCGGGGTCCAGTGCGGGCACGCAGTTGCTCACCGGGTGGATGAGGTAGGCGTACCCGTCCTTGTCGATGATCGGTGCCTCCGTGACCGACTCCTGGAGCCGCTCCATGTGAGTGTCTCTGCACTCGCCACTATAGAGGTAACGAAGCCCGCCGGACGGGCCTGTCACTTCCCGTAGAACGTCTCGACCGCCTCGCGGGGGAACGCCGGCGTCGCCGCGGAGACGTACTCCAGGGGCTCGTCGCCGGTGTTCTCGATGCCGTGGGTCGTGTTCGACGGGATGTGGACGCAGTCGCCGGCCGCGACCGACCGGGTCTGCTCGCCGACGGTCATCTCGCCCGCACCCGCGACCAGGACGTACACCTGTTCGGGGTCGTGGCTGTGGCGGACCTGCGAGGCGCCGGGCTCGACCGTGACCCACGTGACCGTCAGGTCGGTATCGGGGTCGTCACGCTCCGAGTGGAGAAGACGAGAGACGAGTCCGTCGCCGCGACTCAGGGCCGGCGCCGTGTCGGTGCTGGATACCTGCATGACTCGAGTTCTCTCGCCGGCGGCAAGTATCGCCCGGAGTCCGACGGGTCAGGCTGCCGGACGGTACGCGCGGCTGACCGCCTTCCAGCGGCCGGTCCGGAAGCGCCAGTAGTTGGCCAGGCCGGGCACCGCCACCTCCAGGACGAACGCCAGATACAGGCCGGCCACGCCCAGCGGCGTCACCAGCCCCAGCGTGGCGGCCGGGAGCGCGAACGCGTACCGACCCACGACACTGGCGAGGAAGGGCCAGCGCGTGTCGCCGGCACCCCGGAGGGCCCCGGTCGCCGACCCGTCGACGCCGAACGCGACCGCACTCACGGCGGCGACCTGGATGAACACCGCAGCCCGTGCGATTTCGGCGGGGTCGGCGACGAACAGCCGCGCGATGGGGTCGGGGAACGCGACGACGAGTGCGCCGACGGCGAGGTAGACCACCAGCGAGAGCCGGATGATCGCCGCGCCGTAGGCGGTTGCCTCCCCCTCGTCGTCGGCCCCGAGTGCCTGTCCCACCAGCGAACTCGACGCGATGGAGAAGCCCCACGAGAAACTCGTGATGACCGCCCGGACCCGCCGGCCGATCTCGAAGGCCGCGACCACCACGGGCCCGAAGGTGCCGGCGATCCACAGGAGCGGGAACGCGACCAGTCCCTCCAGGACGCGGCGGGCCATGATGGGCGCCGAGACGCGAGCCAGCTGTCCCGCGAGTTCACGGTCCGCCAGCGGGCCACCCGAGACGAACGGCACAGGGCTGGACGCGAGGCCGGGCAGCCCGTAGGACCGGCCGGTCATACCCCACGAGAAGGCTGCGAGGGTCAGCCCCGTCGAGACGAGCGTGCCGATGGCGACGCCGGTTACCCCGAGGCCGGCCCCGAACACGAGGGCGCCGCTGACGACGATGTTGACGAGCGCGCCGCCGGCCCGCAGGACCATCGGGGAGACGGTGTCGCCGGCCCCGGCGTAGGTCCGACTGGAGACGAGGTTCAGGAACTCGAAGGCGAGCGCGGGCGCGACGATGGCGAGGTAGGTCGCGCCGGCCCGCGTCGAGGCGGGATCGGAACTCAACAGCCCGACCAGCGACTCGGCCAGCAGGACGTAGCCGACGACGATCGGTGTCACGAGCACCAGGGCGAACCAGGCGCTCTGCGTGACCACCAGCGAGGCCCGGGCGGACTCGTCGCCGCCGTAGTTCTGGGAGACGAGGCTGATGGTCCCGCCGACGAGACCGACGCCCACGAACTTCGCGAGCAACCAGAAGGCGTAGGCGAAGGCCAGGCCCGCGACGGCCTCGGCCCCGACCGCCCACCCGACGAACGCGAGGTCGACGGTCTGTTTGGACATGATGGCGAACCCGGTCACGACCCGGGGCCAGGCCAGGCCGACCGTCGCATTCAGCCGGTCGGGCGTGATGACCCCGGCGCGGTCCAGGAGTGTGGCGGCCGCGTCCCCGAGACGGGTGGCGTACTCTCGCACTGTGACGGGGTTGGCAGCCGAGGGTTATCGGCGTGTCGGGTTCTGTCAAGAAGAGACGTGACCACCAACCCAGGTGGCACTATGCCGGCGCGGCGGAGGAATCCTCGTCGGCGATCGGGACCTCGATGTCGATATCGTCGTACCAGACGACCGGCCGCTTCGCCCGGCCCTCGGCCACCAATGTGACGAGATTCATCCGGGCCAGTTCGGTCAGGTCGTCGTGGACCTGTCGGACGTCGCGGTCGACGAGCCGTGCGGTCTCGCGGATACTGGCCGGTGACTCGCGTGCGATCGTCCGCAGCAGTTCCACGGTGTTCGGGTTCAGCAGCTGTGTCAGGTCCGCTTCGCGTTGCAGGACGACTTCGTGTAACGGTGTCGGGCGCGTGCCGGTTTCGAGGGACTCGAACCGCCGTTCGAGGTCGTCGAAGGCCTCCTCCCCGGACGCGACTCTGACCGTCAGGACGGTTCTGTCGTCGGTGTCGGCGTCACTCGCTTCGTTCATGTTCTCTGACCTCCCGGCGGAATCGCTGGAAGAGGGCCCGCCATCCCTCGAAGTCGATGGATTCGATCCCGGCGGAGGTGTGGCGCTCGTGGCCCTTCGTGGCGCCGTGGGCGTTGTCGTATCGGAGGATCGTCGTGCCGTCGTAGTCGCCGTAGTGCATACTGTATTTCACTCCCTCCGGATAGGCGTCGGATTCGGGGACGAGCACCACCGTGACGCGCACGAATCGCCCGGAGTCCGGGAAGTCGATGTGGGTATCGACGACGCGTTCTGCTTCGTCCCCGTCCTCCCCCCATGTGTGAGTACTCCATCCGTGCCGACATTAATGTTGTGCCATTTCACAACGATAGGGTGACGCGCACGACCCCACCACCCACCGTTTAAGCCCCCCGGCACCCCACTGTGTGGCGATGGCCAACCGGAAAGGCGAGCGCCGGGAGCGGGAACTCGTGAACCGACTCGACGAGGCAGGTTTCGCGGTTATGCGCGCGCCGGCCAGCGGGAGCGCCACGGAGCGGGACCTGCCGGACGTGCTCGCGGGCAACGGCGAACGCTTCTACGCCATCGAGGCGAAGTCCTCGTCGGGCGACCCCATCTACCTCGACGGCGCCGAAATCGAGTCGCTCCTCTATTTTTCACAGAACTTCGGTGCCCGCGCCCGCGTCGGGGTCCGGTTCGACCGCGAGGACTGGTACTTCTTCCACCCCGACGACCTCTACACGACCGACGGTGGCAACTACCGCGTCAAGCGCGAAACCGCCCTGGCCGAGGGCGTCGACTTCGAGGAACTGGCCGGCGAGTCCACGCGGACGAGTCTCGAGGAGTTCTAATAGTTAGTGTGTCATAGAATAATTCACAGCCGATGAGTTGAGCTGCGAACTGACCGGTGAAAATAATAGAAAATAAATATATTTGAAGTATCATACAAGATGGAACGCGCGAGTCTTGCACTGGGTATCGCTTCAAACTCGCTGGTCACGTCTTCTCGTG
>CAZUWC010000123.1:0-5982 GCA_964623935.1 uncultured Halobacteriales archaeon | reverse complement strand
GAGAGCGGCCGGGGACATCCCCTGTAGGGCTGCGGTGTCAGACACGACTGAAACTGTAGACCACCCTCCCTTCGGCGTTCCCCGAAACCATATGCCGGCGAGGGTCGACACGAACGTATGGACGAGACCGGGAGCGACTACCTCTGTCGCGCGCTCGACACGGAAGACGTCTCGACCGTCTTCGGCCTCGTCGGCGAGGGCAACGTCCACCTCCTCGACCGCCTGGCCGACACCCCCCTCGCATTCGTCCAGGCGCGCCACGAACAGGCTGCCGTCACGATGGCCGACGGCCACGCCAGAACGACCGGCCGCGTCGGCGTCTGTACCGTCACCCACGGCCCCGGCGCGACCAACGCCGCCACGGGCATCGCCTCGGCCGACCGGGACAACGTCCCGCTGGTCGTGCTGGTCGGCGACACGGCTATCGCGGGCCGCGAAACCGCACTCCAGTCCCTCGACCACCGGACCCTCGCCGGACCCATCTCGGGGTACACCACACGCGTCGAGTCCGTCGAGACGCTCCCCGGGACACTCGCACGGGCCTTCGACCGGGCGCGCACCAACAGCGCCCCGGCCGTCGTCGAGGTTCCGACCGACGTCCAGGAGGCGCCAGCCCCCGGGGAGGCCTACAGCCCAGTCGACCGCCCGGCACAGCGGGTCCGACCCGACCCCGACCGGCTGGCCGCGGCCGCCACACTCCTCGACGGAGCAGACCGGCCCGCCGTCCTCGCTGGCGGTGGCGCCCTCCGCTCGGACGCCGGCGACGCACTCGCCGCGTTCGCCGAACACGCCGGCGCGCCCATCGCCACGACGTACTTCGGGCGCGGCGTCCTGCCCGACGCACACCCGCTGGTCTCGGGCATCGCCGGGACGTTCATGTCGCCGGCCAGCGACGCGCTCCTGTGGGACGCCGACGCCCTCCTCGCGGTCGGCGCACAACTCTCGGGCAAGACCACCCGCTACGGCGAACTGTTCGCGGACGCCGCCGTCGTCCAGGTCGACATCGACCCGTCGGCCATCGGCACCCACCGCGACCCCGACGTCGGACTCGTCGGCGACGCCCGCGCCACGGTCGGGGCACTGGCCGACCGCGTCGACGCCGACCCCGACCGCGCCAGGGCCGTCCGCGAGGCTATCGATGCCGCACCCGCGGCCCGCGACCGCGACTTCGAGTCCCACCCCGATATGGTCGACCCGCGGGCGGCGACGGTCGCCATCTCCGAGGCAGTCCCGGACGACGCGCTCGTGGCCGTCGGGTCGGGCAACCTCACCGGATTCCCCGCGGTCTTTCACGAAATCGGCGAGGGCCGGATGCTCGTCAACGGCAACTTCGGCGCGATGGGCTACGCCCTCCCCGCGGCGCTCGGGGCCGCCGTCGCCGACCCCGACCGGCCCGTCCTCTGCTACACGGGCGACGGTGGGCTGTTGATGGTGCTCCAGGAGGTAGAGACCGGCGCCCGTCTCGGCCTTCCCGTGGTCGTTGCGGTGCTGAACGACCGCGGGTACGGCATCATCCGCCACCGCCAGCGCCGCGAGTTCGGCCGCGAGACCGGGGTCAGCTACGACTCCCCGTCCTTCGTCGACGTCGCCGAGGGACTGGGCACCCGGGCGACCGTCGTCCGGTCCGTCGAGGACCTCGAAATCGTCGAGGACTTCCTGGCCGAGGACCCCGACGAACCGCTCGTGCTCGACATTCGGACGATACCGGAAGTCTCACGACCTGGATTCCCACCGTACTGATACAAATCCGAAATATAATATTTTATATGTGATAGTATTCGACACAGAAAGTCGGTTTATATCCCAAAGGTAAGTTCAAAATAGTGTACTCGAAAGTGACCGGTATCCGCTGTCGCGTCAGGCGGCCGCGCTCCGTTCGCGGGATTCGATGGCGATCTCGACCTCGATGCCCTCGACGTCCCAGGTCTTGCGGTGGCCGTCCTCGACGGTCTCGAACGCGGCGGCCCGGACTTCCCGTGCGATGAGGTCCTCGCGCTCGCGGACCAGTTCGGCCACGCGCTCGTCGCCGATGGCGAGGTCGACGCTGATCTCCTCCTCGATGTCGAGTTCGAGGTCCTTGCGCATCTCCTGGACGCGGCGGATGACCTCGCGGGCGTAGCCCTCGCTCTCGATGTCCTCGGTCAGCGACGTGTCCACGTAGACCACGCCGGCGCTGTCGAGGGCCTCGAACTCGGTGCCCGACACGCCCTCGGGTGTCTCGGTGACGAACTCGACCATCTCGTCGGTGAGGTCCACCTCCAGCCCGGTCGCCTCCGCGACGGCCACCTCCAGCGCGTCGAGGGTGGGTTCCTCGACGCGGGCGTCGTTGAGCGCACCCATGACGCGGCCGGCCTCGGCGCCCAGTTCGGGGCCCAGTACCGACATGTCGGCCTCGCCGGCGTACCGGAGTTTGCCCCAGCCACCCTCGTCGGGGCCGACGACCTCGACCGCGCGGGCGTTGAGCCGGTCGGCCACCAACTCGCGGTGTCGCTCCACGGCCCCAGCCACGCGCTCGTCGGGGACGTCCACGACCACCTCGGGGACGGGCCAGCGGAGCTTCCGCTCGGCCTGCTGGCGGGCGTTCGAGCCCGCCTCCTCGACGGCCCGCACGACGGCGATGTCGTCCTCGAGTTGCGGGTCCCGCCGGGCCTCGTCGGCCTCGGGGTAGTCACACATGTGGACGGTCGGGTGCCCGGCCTCGCCGGTCAGCGTCCCGTAGATCTCTTCGCTGACGAAGGGCGCGTAGGGGGCCAGCAGCGCCACGACGTCGGTCAGCAGATGGTAGAAGGTCGCGTAGGCGGCCTGCTTGGAGGGGCTGTCCTCCTCCTCCCACATGCGCTCGCGGACTACCTGGATATAGAAACGGGAGACGTCCTCGACGACGAAATCGAGTAGCGCCTCCAGGGCCCGGTCCTGGCGGAAGTCGGCCCAGTGGCTTTCCATCTCGCTTTCGACGGCCTGCAACCGCGAGAGGACCCACTCGTCGACGGTCTCCAGGGCCACGTCCTCGATCGTCGTCTCGTCGGGGGAAAAGCCGTCCAGGCGCATGTAGGGCAGCGGGAACCGGAAGACGTTCCAGAGGATATTGAGGTCGCGCTGCATGGTCTCGGTGCCGTCCCAGGAGAAGCGCATGTCGTCGCCCTGGGGCGAGACCGACAGCAGGAAGGCGCGCATCGGGTCGGTGCCGTGCTGGTCGATGACCTCCTTGGGGTCGACGAGGATGCCCTTCGATTTGGACATCGCCCGCCCGTCGGGCATCAGTGCGTGGCCGTGCATCAGCACCTCGTCGTAGGGGATCTCGTCCAGCGCGGCCGTGCCCATCCCGAGTTGCGACCAGAACCACCCGCGGGTCTGGTCGTGGGCCTCCATGATGAGGTCGGCGGGCCACAGCTCCTCGAAGGCCTCCTCCTCGGACGGGTACGCGAGGGTGCCCCACGACGCCACGGAGGAGTCCAGCCACACGTCGAAGACGTCCGGGACGCGCGTGAACGTCACCCCGTGCTCGGTGATAGTCAAATCGTCGACGGTCGGCTTGTGCAGGTCGACCTCCGCGGGGTCTACTTCCTGGTCGACGCGTTCTGCCAGTTCCTCGCGGGTGCCGACGACGATCATGTCCTCGGGGTCGAGGTCGCCGGTTTCGTCCCCGTCCTCCGCGGCTTCGCCGCTCCGGTTCGCGGAGCGTGGCTCCGCGCTATCTTCGGGCGTCCAGATGGGGATGGGGATGCCCCAGTAACGCTGGCGGGAGACGTTCCAGTCGGGCGAGTCCTCGACGAAGTTGTAGAACCGCTCGTCCCGCGCTTCGGGGGGGTGCCACTCGCTGTCGGCGATATTATCAAGGAGGTCCTCGCGGACGTCGGTGACGGTGATGAACCACTGGTCGGTGACGACGCGGACGATGTCGGTGTCACACCGCCAGCAGTGCCCCTCGTTGATGCTGTGGCCCTCCTCGCTTGCCAGCAGGAGTCCCTTCTCCTCTAAGTCGGCGATGACGTGCTCGTCGGCCTCGCGGACCGCGTAGCCCTCGTAGTCGCCACCCTCGGCGGTGAACACGCCGTCGCTGCCGACGGGACAGAACACCGCCAGCCCGAGTTCCTGCCCGCGCTCGAAGTCCTCCTCGCCGTGGCCCGGCGCGGAGTGGACCAGCCCCGTCCGGTCGGCCTCGACGTAGTCGGCGGTGTAGACCTCGCCCGCCCCCTCGAAGTCCGGGTAGTCGGGCACCTCCTTCTGGAGGGGGTGTTCGTACTCCCAGCCGACCATCTCCGAACCCGAGAGTTCCTCGACGACCTCCCAGTCGTCGTAGCCGGCCCACTCGGCGACGTCCTCGGCGACGGGTTCGGCGACGTAGACGCGCTCGGTCTCGCCGTCTTTCTCGCCCTCGACGGCGACGTAGGTGAGGTCCTCGTCGACGGCGACGAACGTGTTGGCGACGATGGTCCAGGGCGTGGTCGTCCAGATGACCAGCGACCCCTCCCGGTCGGAGAGGGGAAAGCGGACGTAGATGGAGGGAGCGGGGATTTCCTCGCGTTCGACCTCGTTGTTGGCGATGGCGGTCTCACAGCGCGGACACTGGTTGATGGCGCGCTGTCCCTTCTCGACGAGTCCGCGCGCGTGGGCCTGCTTGAACCCCCACCAGGCGGCCTCCATGTACTCGGGGGCCACCGTCTTGTAGGGGTCCTCCCAGTCCATCCAGACGCCGAAGTCCTGGAAGTCCGACTGGAGTCCCGCCAGTTGCTCGTCGGCGAACTCCTTGCAGTCCTCGATGAAGTTCTCCTCGCCGTACTCGAGGATGTCCTTCTTCGAGTCGAAGCCCAGTTGTTCCTCCACGCGGGTCTCGATGGGCAGGCCGTGCATGTCGTAGCCCGGCCGGTCGTAGACGTCGTAGCCACACATCCGGTGATAGCGGATGTAGGCGTCCTTCAGCGTCTTGTTCCAGGTCGTGCCCATGTGGGCCGACCCCGAGGTGTAGGGCGGGCCGTCGAGGAAGTAGAAGCGCTCGTTGCCCTGGCGGTGCTCGACCGTGCGCTCGTAGGCGTCGACCGCGTCCCAGTACTCGAAGACGCGGTCCTCGATTTCGTGTGGGTCGTACTGGTCGTCGACCGCACCGAAGCGGTCCGACCCGTCGTGGCTGCTCATACCCGTTCCATCCCGTGCCGGCGTTAAAGGGCACTCGGTTGGGCGCCCTATACCGGTGGACGTAAGCAATGATATATTCAGCGCCCGGGACAGAGAGGGGCTGAGAAGTATCAAACGTTACGTCCACCGGTATAGTAGTACTCCTCGTGGACGGCCAGCCCCTCGCTTTCGAGGACGGGCCCGTCGACGGTCGTTGACCCGCCCTTGCGTTCGATCAGTTCGGTGCAGGGGACGCCACCCTGTTCTGTTCCACGGACGCTCGCAAGCGACTCGCCGGAACTGTGCGAACTGCCGGGACCGCGCACCGACCGCCTCCACAGCGGCTATACGCGTCGGGACCTAAGGGGAGCTATGACGGAGAAAGCGACGTTCGGCGGCGGCTGTTTCTGGTGTGTCGAGGCGGCCTTCGAGCGCGTCCGCGGCGTCGAGGAGACGGTCTCCGGGTACGCCGGCGGGCACGTCGAGGACCCCACCTACGAGCAGGTCTGCTCGGGGCGGACCGGCCACGCCGAGGTGGTGCAGGTGACCTACGACCCCGAGGAGGTCGGCTACGAGGACCTGCTGGAGGTCTTTTTCACCATCCACGACCCGACGACGGCGGACCGCCAGGGCCCCGACGTCGGCTCGCAGTACCGTTCCGCGGTCTACTACCACGACGAGGCACAGCGCCGGGCCGTCGAGGCGTACGTCGACCACCTCGAAGCGACCGGCGAGTACGACAGCATCGTCACGGAAGTCGACCGCCTCGGGACCTTCTACCGGGCCGAGGAGAAACACCAGGACTACTACGCCAAACACCCCGACCAGCCCTACTGCCGGATGCAGATCCCGCCGAAACTGGAGAAGATG
>CAZUWC010000122.1:0-6012 GCA_964623935.1 uncultured Halobacteriales archaeon | reverse complement strand
GGAGGGGAGCGGGCCGCGGGTCTATACCGGTGGACGTAACGTTTGATACTTCTCAGCCCTTCCTTGTCCCGGGCTGAATATATCATTGCTTACGTCCACCGGTATACCGGCGTGTGTCAGAACGCCCCCGGGACGACGACGTAGGTCAACAGCAGTGTCAGTATGCCGGTGGCGACCCCGTAGTAGACGAGCGGGATCAGTTCCAGCCGGATCACGCGGCCCTCTTCACCGATGAGGCCGACGACGGTGAGCGCGGCGACGACGTTGTGGATGGCGACGAGGTTGCCGATAGCGCCACCGACGGCCTGTGCGGCGACAACGATCTGGGTGGGGGCGCCGATCTGCTGGGCGGCCTCGAACTGGAACAGCCCGAAGAGGATGTCGCTGACGGTGTTCGAGCCGGCGATGAAGGCACCGAACGCGCCGATGAACCCCGAGAAGAACGGGTACAGTGCGCCGGTGGTGTCTGCGGTCAGCTGCGAGAGGACCTGGAGCATCCCGAGTTCGCCCTCGGCCGCGACGGGCGCGTTCCCGGTGAACTGCATGACCATGACCGTCGCGACCGCGAACCACAGCGCGACCACGGCCGGTGCGATGTTCCGGATCGCTTCCGCCCACGAATCCTGGATCTCCCGGGAGCCCATGCCGTGGAGCCCGTAGGTCACGACGGCGACCAGCACGAACAGCGTCCCGGGGAGGTAGAGGACCTCGATGCCTTCGGTGTAGGGCGTCCCGAGGATGTTCTCCCAGACGAGCTGGAACTCGAGCAGGAAGCCCTGGACCGGACCGACGATCCGGGTCACCACGAGCAGGACGGCCACGAGGATGTACGGCAGCCAGGCCATGCCAAGCGACATATCCCGGCTGTGCATGTCCTCGAAGGCGGTGCCGCCGTCTGCGGCGACCGTTTCCTCACCCCGGGTGGCCCCGCCGGAGACGCCGGTGCCGGGTTCGATGCTCCCGACCCAGTGGTCCGGCCACCCCTCCTGGGGACCGAAGTCCCACTCTTCCTCGGGGAGGAAGTAGCCGGCCCGCAGGGTCACGGTGACGATCAGCAGACCGACCATCGCCCCGAGCAGTGCCGGGAAGGTCGGCCCCAGGAAGACGGCCGTCGCGACGTACGGGATCGCGAAGGCCGCCCACGCGAACAGGCACAGCGGAATCACTTCGAGCGCGGGCTGGATCGAGCGTTCCTCGCCGAAGAAGCGCGTCATCATCGCCACGCCGATGAAGGGGATGGCGATGCCGACGGTGGCGTGGATGATGGCCGCCCAGACACCGATCTGAGCGACGAAGGCGCCGACGCTCTCGAAGCCGCTGGTGGCGACGACCTCCTCGCCGACCTCGCCCGCGAAGACGACGCCCTCGAACCCGATGATAAGCGGCGTCCCGACCGCACCGAAGGTGATGGCCAGGATGTTGCCGGTCAGCGCGACGACCACCGCCGCCAGCGGCGGGAAGCCCAGCCCGACCAGCAGCGGGCCGACGATGGCCGCGGGCGTCCCGAAGCCGGCCGCCCCCTCGATGAACGACCCCATCAGGAACACGAGCAGGATGACCTGCACCCGCCGGTCGTCGCTGATCGAGGAGAACCCGGCGTTGATGACCTCGAACGCCCCCGACTGTTTCAGCGTGTACAGCAACAGGATGGCGCCGAAGACGATGATCAGTATCCGGGTAGCCGTCAGCGCACCCCTGATCGACGCCCCGGCGATCAGTGTCGGCCCCATGTCCCAGCCGACGAAGGCTGCGATGGCCGCGACTGCCCAGGCGATTGGCATCGTCCTGGTCGCCGGCTGGTACAGTCCCACCATCAACACCGCGATGACTGCCAGCGGCAACAGCGCCAGCAGGATGAGTCCGGCGTCAGCCACGCCGATCACCCCCGTTAGGCCGTCCCGACGGGTACCCGATCGTTCGTGCAGCGCGATACGGCTGGCTGCCGGCGATTGGCGTGCTGCTCATGACTACATCTCTATCCTTCACAGTTAATCACTTATAATTTTTTGAAGCGATCCAACAGATGTCCCAGCTCCGGTCCCCGGAAGTCGTCAGGGCCGGCCGCGCGCCTTCCGGCAGCCCACGCCACCCCGTAACAGTTGTCATACTGTCGGCTATAACTTCGTGAGCGATTTCGCGCCCCGGGTGGGGCGAAACTGCTCACGGGCTTATAGCCGACAGTATCAGCAGTCGGCTCGAGTGGGCTTGCTGGGATTCGAACCCAGGGCCGTCCTGCGCACTGACGCTGACGCGAGCCGACAAGGAATCCCAAGGGATTCCGCGACCGACAGCGCCAGTACGCAGACTGTTCTGCCGGACTGAACTACAAGCCCGGAACGGCAGTCACGCGAGACGGCGCTCGGGGTCGGAGCAGTGCCGTGCCACCCGACAGGGTCGTGGAGCCTGGCAGGTCACCACTCGTAGACGACAACCTCACCACCACACTGCGGGCAGCTGGACGGCTCCGAGGGCAGGTTCTTCCCACAGTCGCGGCACTCGTAGTGGGTGTGTGACTCCTGGCCGGACTCGAACCGGGAGCTGAGTTCGAGCCCGAGCGGCGGTGCGAATCTCACGTCACGGGCTACCACGAAACACGAGTGAATTTCTATTGCTATTCCGGGTATTATTGCCGATATACCCGGGCAAGGCCGGTCCACACTGCCACCGTGGTGCCGGGCCGGAACTCCGAGTGGTTGGTTCGATGGGGCGCACTCTCAATCGGGGAGCGCCGCCGCGAGTTTTTCGACCGGGTGGGGTGGTTCCTCGTCGTACTCGCGGTGTTCGAGCAGTTGCGAGCGACAGGAGGCCCCGGGGGCGACGACGGTCCCGCCCGGCGAGTCGTCGACCTGGTCGAACAGCAATCCGCCGATGGCCGTGCTCATCGAGTAGTGTTCGGCCTCGTAGCCGAAGGAGCCCGCCATCCCACAACAGCCCGAGTCCAGCGGGTCCACCTCGTAGCCGGCCCGGCGGAGCAGGCCGACCGCGTGGTGGTCCTTCCCGACCGCGGTCTGCTGGCAGTGGCCGTGGTAGGCGAGCAATTCCGCCGGGGCCTCGAAGTCGATCCCGTCGTCGAGACCCAGCCGGTCGAGATACTCACAGACCCCGTAGGCGTTGTTCGCGACGGCCTCGACGTCCCCGCCCGAGAGCAGATCGAGGTAGTCGAGCTGGTACATCACCGCGTCGGAGGGTTCGACCGTCACGACGTCCCAGCCATCGCGCACCCGCGGCGCGAGCGCGTCGACGTTCCCGCGTGCCGTCTCGCGGGCGTGGTCGAGCATGCTCTTCGAGAAGGCGGGCCGGCCGCTGTCGCCGACGTCCTCGGGCACCTGCACGTGGACGCCGGCCGCCTCCAGGACCCGGACGGCTGCCGTCCCGACGTCGGGGTGGCTGTAGTTCGTGTACGGGTCGGCCACCAGGAGCGCGCGGCGGTCCGCCCCGGACCGTGGCACCTGCGGGCCGCCACGCCCGTCCCACCAGTCGCGGAACGTCGTCCGGTGGAACGCGGGAAACGACCGCTCGCGCGCGATGCCGACCGTCTTCTCCATCACCCAGCCGACGCCGGGCAGGTCCATCGCCCAGTTCGAGACGGGGGCGAAGGTGCTGCCCAGCGAGAGCACGTCCTCGACGTTCGCGAACATGCGATCCCGCACCGTCAGCCCCTCGCGCTGGTGGTACTCGTGGACCACCTCCGCTTTGAGTTTGGCCATGTCGACGCCGCTCGGGCAGTCGCGCTTGCAGCCCTTGCACCCGACACAGAGGTCGAGCACCTCGTGGACGAACTCCTCGGAGAAGGGGTCCTCGGGCAGGTCGCCGTTCATCGCCGCACGGAGCATGTTCGCCCGGCCCCGGGTGGCGGTGATCTCCTCCTCGGCGGCGCGGTAGGTGGGACACATCACGCTCCCGGTCGTCTCCTGGTGGCCGGTACAGCCCGCACAGCCGTGACAGAGCTCGACCATCCCCTGGAAGCCGTTCTCGTTGTCCCACTCCAGGACGGGCTCGAAGTCGGCGTCGAAGCCGTAGTCGGGGTCGTACCGGAGATCCTCGTTGATCTCGACCGGCTCCTCCGCGGGGTAGACGACCTGCCCCGGATTGAGCAGCCAGTCGGGGTCGAAGGCCGTCTTCAACCCGCGGAACGTCTGCCAGAGCCGGTCCCCGTAGAGTTTCCGGTTCCACCTCGTCCGGGCCTTGCCGTCGCCGTGTTCGCCCGAGACGCTGCCGCCGTACTCGGTGACGAGGTCGGTCACCTCGTCGGCGATCTCGGCCATGGCCTCGACGCCGTCCGCCTCCTTGAGGTCCAACAGCGGGCGGATGTGCAACACGCCCGGGCCGGCGTGGGCGTAGTAGGCCGCGAACGTGTCGTGGGACTCGAAGACCTCCTGGAGGTCCGAGACGTACGCGGGCAGGTTCTCCGGCGGCACCGCCGTGTCCTCGATGAACGGCCAGTGCTTGTCGTCGCCGGTCCGCGAGAGCAGGATTGGGAGGCCGGCCTTGCGCATCTTCCAGAACTTCGCCTGCCTGTCGGGGTCGTAGGCCTCCAGGGCGTCGACGGCCTGGACTGGCTGGTCCGTCGCGGGGTGCTCTGCCGGTGGCTCGACCGCCGGGTCGGAGCCGGGCAGGCGATCCGCGAGCAGGCCGGCGATCTTCTCCTTGCCCTCGGCGGCGGAGTCGGCGTAGAACTCCACCAGGAGCGTCGAGTCCGTCCCCTCGGGGAGCGTCTCCACCAGGTCCGAGAACTCGGCGGTCTCGCGGGCCAGATCCAGGAACACCTCGTCCATCACCTCGACCGCCGAGGGGTCGTGTTCGAGGATTGGCGCGACGTCGCGCATCGCCGAGAGCACGCCGTCGTAGGTCAGCATGACCACGGCCGTCGTCTCGGGGATGGGTTCCAGGGACACCGCCGCCTCGGTGACGATCGCGAGCGTCCCCTCGCTGCCGGCCAGCAGCCGCCCGAGGTTGACCTCGCCGCGCTCGCGGGCGTTCCGGACGAGGTGGTCGAGGTTGTACCCCGAGACGTTCCGCTTGAGGTCGGGGTACCGTTCTGCGATCTCGTCGGCGTCCTCCCGGAGGATACGGGAGACCTCGGCGTAGATGCGGTCCTCTAAGTCGGGCTCGTCGACCTCGGCGGCGCGGTCGGCCCGGTCGTGGAGGTCCGCGACGTCGACCCACCCGAAGGCCGTGACGGTCCCGTCCGCGAGGACGACTTCACACTCCTCGATGTAGGCGTCGGTCTTGCCGTACTTCAGCGAGTGGGCGCCGGTGGTGTTGTTGCCGATCGCACCGCCAAGCACGGACTTGTCTCCCCAGGCGGGGTCGGGCGCGAACTTCAGGCCGTGGTCTTGCAGGCGGTCGTTGAGCCGCGCCAGCGTGATGCCCGACTGGGCGCGTGCAGTCCCGGCCTCGTCGTCGAACCCCAGGAACTCGTTCATGTGGCGCTTGAAATCGAGCACGACCGCCTCGTTGACGGCCTGTCCCGCGAGGCTCGTCCCGCCACCCCGCGGGAGGACCGGGATACCCTCCGCGGCGCAGTACTCCATCACCGCCGCGACGTCGCCCGTGGAGACCGGCGCGACGACGCCGGTCGGGAGCTGTTCGTACGCGCTCGCGTCGGTGGCGTACAGTTGCCGGGTGTAGGTGTCGAACCGCACCTCGCCGGCGACGCGCTCTTCGAGGTCGGCTACCAGGTCCGGCCGTTCGACGTCCGGACTCTGGTAGTCGTAGTTACTGCGTGGCTCGGCTGCCGGATCGGTTCCCTGACCGTGTGGCCGCTTCTGTTTGCTCATGGTGGAGTGGTCGTCCCGAACACGTGGACGTGGTCGGTGGTGTCACGTCGGTTCGCTCACTGTACCTCGTACCGCACAGGCTCGCCATCACACGCTGGACAGTGGTCGGCCTCGTACTGCCGGCTATAAGCCCGTGAGCAATTTCGACCCCCCGGTGGGTCGAATATCTTCACGTAGTTATAGCCGGCAGTATCAGTCGGGAGGTTCTGACCACAGCTGCGACACTCGCGGT
>CAZUWC010000121.1:0-6118 GCA_964623935.1 uncultured Halobacteriales archaeon | reverse complement strand
ATCAGCACGGTTACAACACCTCTGTCGACAAGAGCGACCTTCCATTCCTACCACATCTGACCAATATATTGTTTCAACGCCGCCTCGTGTCGACAATATATGTATAAGTTTTGAATGGTAGAGGAATACTGTTCGCGGTTCTCCTCGATCACCCCAGCGAGACCAGCCCCAGCTCCAGCATGTCCCGGAGGACCTGGCGGGCGTGCCCGTCGGGGTGGACCCCCTCGTAGACGCCACAGACCTGGCCGCCGGCACAGACGAACGTCGTGCGGTCGGCGGCCCCGCCGGCCGTGTCGACGCCGAAGGCCTCGGCGACCTTGCCGTCGGGGTCGGCCAGCAGGTCGAACCCCAGGTCCTCTTTTGCGGCGAACTCGCTGTGTGAGTCGGCGTCGTCCGTCGAGACGCCGTAGACGCGGACGCCGGCCTCCCGGAAGGCGTCGAGTTCGGCGTCGAACTGTCGTGCCTCGGTCGTACAGCCGGGCGTGCCGTCCCGCGGGTAGAAGAAGAGCACCGTCGGGGCGGCGAAGTCGACGGTGGTCCGCTCGCCGTCCTGGGTGGTCGCGGACACCTGCGGGACGGCGGCGCCGGTCTCGAGGACCATTCAGTTCACCGGGATGTCCGTCCCCTCGTCGCCGGCGGTTCGCTTGCCCAGCCGCACCCGCAGGACGCCGTCGTCGTAGCTCGCCTCCGTCGCGTCCTCGTCGACCGCCTCCGGGAGTGTGACGGTCCGGGTCGTCCCTCCCCGCGGGCGTTCGCGACGGACGTAGTTCGCCTCGCCGGTGTGGTCGGTCTCGCGGGACGCTGCCAGGGTGAGCCGGCGGTCCTCGGCGAGCTGGACGTCGATGTCATCGACGGCGTAGCCCGGCAGGTCCGCGAGAACGACGAACGCGTCGCCCTCGTCGCGGACGTCGACCGGCACGTCGCCGCCGACGGCGCCCCCGAACTCCGTGAGCTGGTCGAACAGCCGTTCCATCTCGTCGAAGGGGTCTGTCGGACCGGTCATGTGCGGTTGTACGGCGGCCGACGGTTTATAGAGAACGAACGGCTACTCCACGAGGACGGTCCCGACCATCCCGGCGGCCTCGTGTGGGATACAGAAGTACCCGTGTTCGCCGGTCGTCTCGAAGGTGTGGACGTAGGTCTGGCCCGACTGGACCGCCCCCTGGCCGTTCTCCCAGCCCTCGCGGGCGGCCTCCTCCGATTCGAAGCCGCCCGAGGCCCAGTAGGCCGCGTCCTCGGGGATTTCGTCCTGGTAGGCCGTCACCGAGTGCGCTTCGCCGGCGGCGTACGTCCAGGCGACGGACTCGCCCTGCTCGACCGTGAGTTCCGCCGGCTCGAACGCGACGGCCTGCATATCGACGACGTGGTCGACATCCTCCGGCACGCCCTCGACGACGTTCGGTCCGCCCTCGAGATCGGATTCCTCCTCGCCGCCACTGGCACCGCTCCCGTCGACGGGAGCCTCGTCGGGTGTGCCGGCGACCGCGAACTGCGCGCGCAACGCTGCCCTCGCGAACTCCTCGGCCGCTGCGGTCACGCCCGAGCCCGACTCGAGCGCCCCGATGTACTCCTCCAGCGCGCCCTCGAACCCCTCGTAGGCGTCCCGGTCGGCCTCTTCGAGGAGTTCGTGGACGCGGGCCTCCTCGAAGTGGGCGAAGGTGTCTCCCATCACCGACGCCGCTTCCGGCGCGAACGAACCGCCGGCAGAGGTCACGACGGCGTAGATGGCCCCGACCGCCTCGTCGTTGAACCCCCGGGCCTGCTCGGCGACGCCCCCGCCCTCCCTGGCGGCGCTCCCGGCCGCGTCGAGTGCGCCCTCGAAGGACTCGTAGCGGTCGTGGTCGGCCTCTTCGAGTGCCTCGTGGAAGCCGCCGGCACCGGCCTCGAAGTGCTGGAACGCCGCCCGAACGACCGAGGCTGCGCGGTCGGAGTCGTCGACATCGTCGAGAACCCCGGCGTCGAAGACCCGGGCCGCGGTGTAGCCGCTCTCGACGGCACTCGCCTGCGCCGTCGACCCCGCGGCCGTCTCGAAGGACAGGAGCGTCTCCCGGATCCCGGCTACGTGCTCCTCGACGGCCGCGTCGTCGCCGCCCTCGAAGGCCTCGATCAGTCCGGTCAGGTGTTCGTCCTCGAAGCGCTCGTAGAGGGACTCGTCGGTCTCCTCGAGTGTCTCGTGGAAGTCGGCCTCGTTCGCCTCGAAGGTCTCGAAGAGGTCGCGGGCAGTCCCGGCGGCGACCGATCCCTCCCCGAGATGGTACCGCTCCAGTGCGTCTTCGACGCGAGCCTTGAAATAGCCGGCTTCGAGCAACGCCGGTTCGGCACCGCTGCCCAGCGCGTCGGTCCCGTCGACCAGCGCCCCGTCTATCGTCTCGACTGCGGCGGCAACGCCCTCGGGGTCGTCGTTCTCGATGGCTGTCGAGAGCGCGCTCAGTCCGTCGTCCTCGAACCGACGGTAGGCGTCCTCGCTGGCGTCCTCCAGTGCCTCGTGTGCGCGGGCGCCCTCGAAGTGGGCGAAGACGTTCTCGACGCGCTCCAGCGCGGCGTCGGCGTGCCCGCGTTCGAAGAGCCAGGCGGCGTCGTGGACCCGCGCCCGGTAGACGGTCAGCGCGGCCGCGTGGGCGAACTCGGTCGAGGGGCCGCCCAGGCGTGCGAGCGCGTCGGCGTCCCAGCCCCGGCCCTGGAGCGCACCGAGGTGTGCGGCGCCGGCGACCGACTCGGGGAGGAGCGCGTAACTCCCCCGCGTGGCCGCCCCGACCGCCTCGCTCGCCGCCGCGGTGGCGGTTTCGACGTCCTCGCTCTCGGCGGCCGAGGCTCCCCGGTCGAGTGCGCCCGCGAACGCGTCGGCGGCCTCCGCGTCGCCTTCCGACAGCAGTTCGCGAAGCCCTTTTTCTTCGAACTTCGCACCGATTTGCGAGAACTCCCCTGCCGCGTCCTCGAAGTCCCCGACCTGCGCGAGCAGTGCGGCGTCCGCGACGTGGGCGCCCATCACGAGGACGTTCAGCGGTTTCACCGCCCCTGACCCGAGGAGTGCTCCCTGTGCCCCACGGAGGTGTTCGTCGGCGCCGCGCATCGCGTCGTGTGCCCCTTCGAGGTCCTCTGCCTCCAGCGCCGAACGGAGGTCGCCCAGCCCTTCCTCGAAGCCCTCGTAGTGCTCCTCGCCCGTCTCTTCGAGGGTCTCGTGGGCGTTGTGTTCGCCCGAGGCGGCCTCGAATCGCTCGAAGATGTGGCCCGCGACGGACGCCCCGGTAGCGAACTCCCCGGCGTGGCCGAGGATGACCGGGTCCCGCAGGCGGGTCCGGATTGCGTTCCACTCCGCGGCGACCGCCGCGTCGGTCGGGTCCGGGGCCGGCGTCTCCGACTCCGCTGCAGGCTCTTCGGTCGGGGTCGGGGTATCGCCGTTCGGGGATTGACCCGTCCCCTCGTCTTCGGACTCCGAGCCGCCGCCGCTCCCGAACATCCCGGAACATCCCGCGAGGCCGAGGCCGAGGAGTGCTGTGCCGGTTGTGCCGAGCCACGTGCGTCGTGTCTGCTGCATACGGGTTTAGGCTAGCCTAAAAGATATAAATCACTTCCGGTTTTTTGGTAGACCTAAAAGCGGTTGTAGTCGTTCGATTTCTCGCCAGGAGAGGTCAGGCGATCGGAGCGATGGCTCTTACTGTCGGCTATAACTTCGTGAGCGATTTCGCGCCCCGGGTGGGGCGAAACTGCTCACGGGCTTATAGCCGGCAGTATCAGTACAGGACGGTCTCGGAGTCGTATGACCCGAGGCGGCGGACCCAGCCGTCCTCGGCGATGGACTCGATGACAGAGAGGGCGTCCTGGGTGCGTTCCTCGTAGAGGCCGGCGGCGATGTCGATGTGGAAGACGTAGTCGCCCAGGCGTTCGCCGCTGGGGCGGGACTCGACGCGGGTGAGGTTGATGTCGCGGTCCGCGAAGGGTTCGAGCATCTCCAGGAGGAGTCCGGGGTAGTCGACGTTGGGGTAGACGATGAAGGACGTCTTCGACCCGGCCTCGGTCCGTTCCCCGACGGGTGCGACGACGAGGAAGCGCGTGGCGTTGGAGGTGCGGTCCTGGATGTCCTCCGCCAGGACGGCCAGGGGCGTGCCGTCCTCGGCGTTGGCGGGGTGGCCGATGGCGGCCACGCTGGCGTCCCCGCGGGCGCGCTGGACGCCGCGGGCGGTGCTCGCGACCGCCTCGAGGGCGACGTCGGGGTAGTGTTCCTCCAGGTACCCCCGGCACTGGGCGAGCGCCTGGGCGTGGCTGGCGACGGTCCCGAAGTCCTCGCCCTGGGCCAGGAGGGCGTGCCGGATGGGCGTGATGATCTCCCGGACGACGGCGACCTCGTGGTCGGCAAAGGCGTCCAGTGACTCGGTGACGCTGCCCTCGATGCTGTTCTCGACGGGGATGACTCCCCGCCCGTAGTCGCCCTCGGCGACGCCCTCGACGATCGCGGTCACGGACTCCGTGAAGGCCACCTCGTCGTCCTCGGCCACCGCGCCGGCCGCTCGGTGGGAGTACGTCCCCGCCGGCCCTAGCGTGAGTACCTGCATGTCCGCCGGGTAGGCCGGTGGCTGGCAAAAGAACCCCGGTCTCCGCCTGCCGCCCCCCGAAGACGACCCCTCAGGGACGGACCCCACGGACACAATATAAAAGCCCGCCCCTCCCTGGCTCCGGGCATGTCATGCGGTAGCACGATTGTGTCGGAATACCACTCACTTCACGCGGTTACTCGATTTCGGGTGTTGTCGGCCGGCTACCGGTCGCGGGACTGGACCACCACAATTTATATAGAACCACATACAAAGTTCCGCTTGACTATGAGTCAGCAGCAGATGCAGGGCCAGCCCATGATAATTCTGGGCGAGGACGCCCAGCGGATGAAAGACAAGAGCGCACAGGAGCACAACATCGACGCCGCGCGCGCCGTGGCGGAGTCGGTACGCTCGACGCTCGGACCGAAGGGGATGGACAAGATGCTCGTCACCTCCCTCGGCGACATCGTCGTCACGAACGACGGCGTGACCATCTTAGACGAGATGGACATCGACAACCCGACAGCGGAGATGGTCGTCGAGGTCGCCGAGACACAGGAGGACGAGGCCGGCGACGGCACGACGACGGCGGTCGCCATCGCGGGCGAACTCCTCAAGAACGCCGAGGAACTCCTGGAGCAGGACATCCACCCGACGGCCATCATGCGCGGGTACGACATGGCCTCGGAGCAGGCCCGCGAGGAGGTCGACGACATCGCCATCGAGGTCGACCGCGACGACGAGGAGATTCTCCGGAAGGTCGCCGAGACGTCGATGACCGGCAAGGGCGCCGAACAGCACAAGGACGTCCTGGCACAGCTCGCGGTCGACGCCGCCCAGGCAGTGGCCGTCGAGGCCGACGACGGCTCGGTCGTGGTCGACCTGGCCTTCGTCGACGTCGAGACACAGACCGGCCGGTCGGCCGGCGAGTCCGAACTGCTCGAGGGCGGCGTCGTCGACAAGGACCCCGTCCACGAGGACATGCCCACCGACTTCGAGGACGCCGACGTCCTGTTGCTGGATAGGGCGCTGGAACTCGACGAGGCCGAGGTCGACACGCAGGTCAGCGTCACCGACCCCAGCCAGCTCCAGACGTTCCTCGACCAGGAGGAAGAAGAACTCCGCGAGATGGTCGACCGGATTGTCGACCTGGGTGCCGACGTGGTGCTGTGCCAGAAGGGCATCGACGACATGGTCCAGCACTACCTCGCCAAGGAGGGCATCCTCGCGGTCCGGCGGGTCAAGAAGTCCGACATCGAGTTCCTCACAGAGGTCATCGACGGCGCCGTCGTCTCCGACCTCGAGTCGGCGACCGCCGAGGACCTGGGCAGCGCCTCCTTCCGCCGCGACGAGGACGCCGAACTGTTCTACATCGAGGGCACCGGCGAGGTCTCCCACGGCGTCACTCTCCTGCTCCGGGGATCGACCGAGCACGTCGTCGACGAACTCGAACGCGGCGTCGAGGACGCGCTCGACGTGGTCACGGACACCATCATCTCCGGGCAGGTGCTGGCGGGCGGCGGCGCCCCCGAGGTCGAACTCGCGGCCCGGCTGCGCGACTACGCCGACGGCGTCAGCGGCCGCGA
>CAZUWC010000120.1:0-6236 GCA_964623935.1 uncultured Halobacteriales archaeon | reverse complement strand
TCATCGACGACTCCATCGTCCGCGGGACCACCTCGACGCAACTGGTCGAGTTGCTCCGCGAGGCCGGCGCCGAGGAGGTCCACGTCCGCATCGGCTCGCCGCCCATCGTCGCGCCCTGCTATCTCGGCATCGACATGGCGACCCGGGAGGAACTCATCGCGGCCGACCGGAGTGTCGAGGACATCCGCGCCGAGATCGGCGCGGACTCGCTGTCGTACCTCTCCGTCGAATCGATCACCGACGCGCTCCGGCAGTCCGAGGCGGACCTCTGTCTGGGCTGTGTCTCCGGGGAGTATCCCTACGACATCGAGGGTGAGGCCTGTGACCGCGACGTCACGCGGCCGACGGCGGATTCCGCGGCCAGCGCGGACGACTAACCCCCGTCGCTTTCGTTCTCCGTCGCGTTCGACCCGCCGACCGTGTCGACCCACCCCGGCCGGCTCACCGTGGTCGAGCCGACGCCTGACGTGTGTATCGAGAACTCGACGCGGGTTTCGGGCCGGACGTTCGTGTACGTCCACCGGCCGTACGTGACCAGCCCCTCGTCGGTGACGTAGGCAGTCCCCGCTGCGGCGGTGATTCCCTGGTAGGGATCGCCGTCGGTCGTGATCCGGTAGGTGCCGTTGACCCCGGACGGTCGTTCGCGGAGCGTGCTGTTCTCGACGGACAGCGACCAGCGCAGGTACCGCGCCAGCTGGCCGAGTATCCGGGAGGTCGAGAAGCGCGACCGGACGTACGGCTCGGTCGACCGGAGCCGGACCCACGTCCGGTTCCCGGTCGAGAAGGCCTCCGCCCCCACGACCGCCCGCGGCGTCGTCCGTAGCGTGCCCGCCGAGTCGACCGAGACGGCATACCGGGACGCACTCTCGACGCGGACCGTCTCGACGAACGTGCCGGTCACCCGGCCGTCCTCGAACTCGCGGTACTGGACCGTGACCGTGAAGGAGGTGTTCGAGAGGACCGACCGGTGAGTTGCGATCAGCGTGTCGATGTCCGCGAGTCCCGCCTCGTCGACGCCCGGCGGGTACTGGCCGGTCAGCTGCTCGGTTGCGTTCCCGATCGAGTGTTGTGGCGTCTCCCGGGACGGGCGATTGCCGGTCGCGATGGCATCCCCGTTGCTCTCGCCCGACGCCGTCGCCGTCGTGGCGGGCGTCGCGGTCGGTGTCGCCGTAGAGGGGTCCTCGCCCGTGGCCCCGACGTCGGACGGCGCCGCGAACAAGCCGCCCCCGAGTCCGCCGACGACGAGGAGTGTCGCCACGACTACGACGGCGACGGCCGGCCGGCGCCCGCGCCACCGGCCGAGACCGGGAGACGTGCTCTCTGGTCCGCTCCGCGTGCCCTCTCCCGTCGGGGACCGCGGCTCGTCGGTGGCACGACCCCCGGCTGGACCGTCCGCTGCCGGCCGATCTTCGATCGTCCCATGGGAGTCGTCGGGTTCGACTGCGACGCCGAAGTGTCTCCCCAGCAGATCCTGGGCGACCGACCGGTCGACGGCGTAGGCGAGGTGTTCGGCGAGCGCGTGGGCGTCGACGACATCGAGGTCGGGGTCACCGACCGATCCAGCGTCGACCGCCACGACGGCGTCTGCCTCCGGTGGGACCTCGGACGCGTCAGTGGGCCGGACCGCGAGGGTGCGCCCGCCGGGTTCGAGGTAGACCAGCCCCTCCCCGCGTTCGACGTCGTGGCCCCGCGCCGCGTAGAGGTCGGCTACGAACGCCGCGAGGGTCCCGGCGTCGGCCTCCCGACACAGGTCGGCGAGTTCCCCGCCGTCGACCGGCGCCATACCCGTCGTACGTCGTCGACGCGCATAAAACGCCCAGTTCGGGTCACCCCTCGACCCACCCCGGGCGGCGCACCGTCGTCGTGCCGACGTCGGACGTCTGGACCGCGAACTCGACCCGGACGTCGTCCCGGTTGGGCTGTCTGTACGTCCAGCGTCCGTACGTGATCAGCCCCTCGTCGGTGACGTAGGCGGTACCCGCCGCACCGTCGACGAGGGAGTAGGAATCCCCCTCGGTGGCGAGCCGGTAGACCGTCCGGTTCGGCGTGGTGTCCCGGCCGGCGATTGCGGTCCGTTCTGCGGAGAGCGACCAGCGGAGGTACTGTTCGATCTGCCGGCGGAACCGTGCGGGGGTCGCCCTGCTCCGGAAGTACGACCCGACGACGGTGTCCGTGACATAGCGGCGGCCACCCGTCACGTACAGGTCGGCGCCGACGATGGCCTGTGGCGTCGTCCGCAGCGTTCCCGTTTTCGAGACGGACGCGCTGTAGGCGCTTGCATTCTCGACGCGGACGGTCTCGACGTAGACGCCCGTCAGGCGCCCGTCGACGAACTCGCGGTGCCAGACGCGAAGCGTGAACGACTCGTCGATCAGTCGGGCCCGGTGGGCCTCGACCAGTTCGTCGGTGTCGCTGATCCCCTCGCTCTCGACGCCCGGCGGGAGCGACTGCCCGCCGACCTCGTCGTCGACTGACTGGAGGCCGGGTGCAGCGGACGCGTCCATGGCCCCCGCGTCGGGTGTCGACGGTGTCGTCGTCCCGGTCGGCGTCGGTGACGGCGTCTCCACCGGGGAGTTCCCGCCGTTCCCTGGCAGTTCTGCCACGCCGGCGACGGCGAGCGCGCCAGCCAGCGCGACGGCCGCGATCAGCGCGAGTCCAAGCGCCAGTCCGCCCCCCGTCAGCTGTTCGGCGCCCATCTGGATTGCACGCTCGTTGTCGGGGTCGAGTCCGAGGTGTGTGGCGAGCAGGTCCCGCGCCACCGACCGGTCGACGGCGTAGTGCAGTTGCCGGTGGAGGGTGTCGGCGTCGACGACCTCGACGTCTCCCGGCACATCGCGGGCGCAGCCGGGTCGAACGGCGAGGGTTCGGCCCCCCGGTTCGAGGCGGAGCAGGCCGTCTGCCGGGCGATGGACCTCGTACCCGCGGGCCCTGTAGAGGTCGGCCACGAACGCCGCGAGGGTCTCCGGATCGGCCGAACGGGTGGCCCTGGCGAACCGGTCACGCGGGACCAGGGGCATACGCGTGGTTGGGGAGCCGTGCGGTTAAATCGTCGCACGCTCCCCGGGTCGGCCGCGTTCACGCCCACGGGCGCGCCACGCTACAGCAGGAGCACCCCGCCCCCGAGGACGGCGAGCGCGCCAAAGCCCACACAGACCTGCCAGAACGCCACGCGCCCGACCAGCCGCACGAGCGCGTCGACTGTAATGTAGCCGACGACGGCGCTGACTGCGAGTGCGAGCGTGGCCCCGACGCCACCGATGGCGGGCAGGCCCTCGTCGAGGACCACCAGCAGGCCCGCACCGAGCGCCGCCGGGATGGAGAGGACGAACGAGAGCGACAGGGCGTTCTCCCCCTCGTGACCGCGCAACAGGAGCGCGCTGACGGTCGTGCCCGACCGGGAGACGCCGGGCAGGACGGCCAGGCCCTGCAAGAGTCCGACGAGCACCGCGTCCACGGCGTCGGGCCGGTCCCGCAGTTCTCCCGCATGGTGCTGGGCGAACCGCATGAACAGCCCCGTCCCGAGCAGGAGCGCCCCGATCAGGGCAACGAACGTGCCGCCGGCGGCCGCCGACGCCAGATCCGCGATCGCGAGGTAGCCGCCCACGCCCACGACGCCCGAGACCAGCGTCGCGATGGCGAAAAACGAGAGGTCCCCGTTCGGGCCGTCGAACGCCGAGGCCGGCCGCCAGTCGGGAACCGTCCGGAGCACGTCGGCGAGCACGTCACGGTAGTAGACCGCCGCGGCCAGGGCAGTCCCGGCGTGCAGGAAGAGCGCAAAGCGCGTCGCGACCGCGGGGTCGGTTTCGAGCAGCGTCAGCGCGAGCGCGACGGCCCCCTCGCTGGAGACGGGGAGCCACTCCAGGAGGCCCTGGACGACGCCCACGACGACCGCGACCAGCCACTCGACCATGCCAGGAACGTGACCCCGGCCGGCAAAAGGGAGTCGGTTTTCGCCCTGTCGGAGCGGCCCTTCGAAAGCGAATTAGGCCGCCCTCACGTGGGACGGACAATGGAAGTCCTCGAAATCGCCCGGTCGGCACTGGCGACCGGCCCCGTCTGTGACGCCTGTCTCGGTCGACTCGTCGCCGACCGGAGTTTCGGCCTCGGGAACGACGAGCGCGGGCGGGGACTCCGCGTGGCCGTCGCGCTCGCCGACGACGAACCCTTCGAGGAACCGCCGGTCGAGGAGTGCTGGGTCTGCGAGGGCGAGTGTGGCCGCCACGACTGGTGGGCCGAGAACGCCGCCGCCGCGCTGGGGGGCTACGAGTTCGACACCTACCAGGTCGGGACGCGCGTCCCGCCGCTGTTCGAGGAGAACGACCGCCTGCTCCGGGAGGAGGCCGGCCTCGCTCCCGACGCGGGCGAACAGTTCAAGTCGGCGTTCAACCGCGAGGTCGGCAAACGCCTCGGCGCGAAGACGGACACCGAGGTGGACTTCGAACGCCCCGACGTGGTCGTCCTCTGTGACCTGCCGACCGACGAGGTGGAACTGCAGGTCAACTCCGCGTTCGTCTACGGTCGCTACCGGAAACTCGAACGGGACATCCCCCAGACGGAGTGGCCCTGCCGGGAGTGCAACGGCACGGGCCGGCAGCGCGACGAACTCTGTGAGGGCTGTGACGGCACCGGCTACCGATACGACGAGAGCGTCGAGGAACTGACCGCACCCCCCGTCGAGGCGGCTTTCGACGGGACGGACGCGACCTTCCACGGCGCCGGCCGCGAGGATGTCGACGCACTGATGCTGGGTACCGGCCGCCCGTTCGTCGTCGAGGTCGAAACCCCCCGGCGACGACACGTGGACACCGATGACCTCGAACGCGACATCAACGAGTTCGCCGACGGCACGGTCGAAGTCGAGGGGATCGAACTGGCGAACCACGGGATGGTCGAGCGGGTCAAGGAACACCCGGCGAGCAAAACCTACCGTGCGGAGGTCGCCTTCGAGGAACCCATCGACCGGGCGGCGTTCGCGGCCGCGCTGGCGGACCTCGACGGGGCGACGGTCCACCAGGAGACGCCCCGGCGCGTCGACCACCGCCGCGCCTCGAAGACCCGCACGAGAAGCGTCTACGATATCTCGGGCGAGGTCGACGACGACCGCCACGCGACCGTCGAAATCCACGGCGAGGGTGGCCTCTACGTGAAGGAACTGATTCACGGCGACGAGGGCCGGACTGAACCGAGTCTCGCCGGTCTGCTCGACGTCGACGCAGACGTGACGGCGCTGGACGTCCTCGCAGTCGAGGGCGAGGCGGAACCGTTCGAGCGCGAGGAGTTCTTCCGGGTATCCTCGTAGCCTCGACGCGTCGCTCCCGGCCGACGGGGGTGTCTCTCGTCGACTGTCGTGGCACAACCATTATACTGTGGTAGTCCGTAACACGGGCGAGGCGAACCACCATGTGTCACCACTACGAGCGGAGCAGGGCCTACTGGGAGCGAGTCGAGGAACGCGAGACCGAGGAAACCGAGGAGCCCGCGGAGGAACTGGAGACGCCGGAAATCGAGGTCGAGGAGATGGAGGAACCGGAGATCGAGACGCCGGAAATCGCGGACGACTAGCCACAACGGTTTTTTCCCGGGGCGCGAACCGCACAGCAATGCGTGTCGGCGTCGACGAGGCTGGCAAGGGGCCGGTGCTGGGGTCGATGTTCGCCGCTGCGGTGCGGATCGATCCCGACGACCTGCCAGAGGGCGTGGCCGACTCGAAGTCGCTGTCCGCCCAGCGCCGCCGGGACCTGGCCAGCGAGATCCGCGGGCGGGCCCACGCAGTCGGGGTCGCCGAGATTCCCGTGGCCCGGATCGACGACCCCGAGACGGGCATGAACGGGCTGACGGTCGCAGCGCAAGCGGAGGCCCTCGCGGCGGCCGCCCGGGATGGCGACGAGGTATACGCCGACGCCGGCGACACGAACGCCGTGCGGTTCGAACGCAATGTCGCCGAGGCGGCCCCAGTCGACGCCGACCTGCGGGCCGAACACGGTGCCGACGAGTCCTACCCCGTGGTGAGTGCGGCCAGCATCGTCGCCAAGGTCGAACGCGACGCCCACGTGGGGACGCTGGCCGCCGAGTACGGCGACCTGGGGAGTGGCTATCCGGGCGATCCGGCGACGCGGGCGTTCCTCCGGGAGTTCGTCGCCGAGAACGGGCGGCTCCCGGACTGTGCGCGCGAGTCCTGGCAGACCAGCCGGGACGTCCTGGCCGCGGCCGAGCAGTCCTCGCTCGGGGAGTTCTGA
>CAZUWC010000119.1:0-6239 GCA_964623935.1 uncultured Halobacteriales archaeon | reverse complement strand
TCCGTCCCGGCACCGGACAAAGTCCCCGTCCGTCCCGGCACCGGAACCGGATCGTTCACATAATGTGATCGCTGGTTCCGTCGATCCACCGGCCGGCTGTCGTGGGCCCGGGACGCGGGCCCCGGAGCGCGATGTCTCGGGTATCTCTTACAATCATATGGTTGTAATTTATGCGGCTCGCGATTTAGCCGGCAGTATCACTCGGCGTGCCCGGCCCCACGCCGATACAGGTCCGTGACGGCCTGCCAGCGGTCGAAGTACGAGCGCCGGCGGTCGGCGTAGCGGTCGCCGATAGCGGGGTCGGGGTCGATCGTGCGTTCGACGCCGAGGAGGCACTCGCTGGCCTCGGCGGCGTCGTCGTAGACGGAGGTGATCAGCGCGGGCGGGATGAGCAGGCCAGCGGCGGTCCGGGACTGCATCTGGACGACCGGGCGCCCCCAGACCGACGAGCGCAGGTCGTACCACCAGTCGAAGGGTTCGCCGGACTTGGCGCTCATCTCGCTCATCATCCGTACCGAGTCGATGGAGGTCCCGAACAACTCCTCGACGATGCGGATGTACGTGTGTTCGGCGAGCGCGACGCCGGTGGCGACGCCGCGGGCGAACCGGCCGGTGACCTCGGCGGCCGAGAGGGCGGTGTCGTGGTCGATGCCAAGGACGGAGGTACCGACGTCTGGGTCGAAGAAGGGGCTGCGGCTCCCCTGGAGGAACACCTCGTACTCCTCGCCGGGCGGGGTCTCGCGGGCGAGTTCGAGGCCACGTTCACGGGTACACTCGAGCAGGCGGTCACAGAACCAGTTGAGGACGGCGCCGCTGTCGAAGGAGGCCCCGGGGAGGTACCCCTCGAGTGGGTGTCGGTGGTAGTAGAGCGCGTCGTGGCCGGTGATCGACTCCGAGACGTACTTGACGAGGCTGGTTTCGCCGACGGTGAGGCTGAAATCCCCCGGTTCGAGGCAGTCGGTCGCCAGCGCCGAGGCCGACCCGTCGGTGACGCCCTGGTAGAGCTTGATCCCCGCCAGGCCGGTCCGTTCGGCCAGCTCCCCCGAGGCGGTTCCGATGAAAGTCCCCGGGGGGCGGATGGCCGGGAAGAGGTCACGGGAGACGCCCACCGCCTCCAGGAGGGGGTCGTGCCACTCGGGCAAGGCCGGCGTGATGTCCGCGCCGAACTTGAGGGCGTTCGTCCAGTCAGTCTCGACGCTTCGCCACCGCGTCGAGCGGCCATGCCGGAGCCGGTAGAGCAGCCACGTCGTCGGACTGAGCACCCACTCGGCGTCGGCGAACCGGTCGGGGTGCTCCTCGCGCAACTGGCGCAACTTCGGGAGCGGCGCCGTCGCCGACAGCGCGATGTCCCGACCCTCCAGTCCCGCCGCGACGTCCATCTCCCGGAGGCGCCTCGCGTGGTCGGGCGCGGCCGTGTAGTACATCTGCGGGGGCAACACCGGCTCGCCGGTCCCGTCGACGACGACCATCGACCCCGAGGTACTCGCCACCGAACAGATCCCCTCGTCGGGCATCGGCGGCGTCGCCTCCCTGAGCGCGCGTTCCCAGGCGACTGCCGTCTGGTCCCTGATCTCGGTCCGCCCTGCGTCCACGAGTTCCCCGTCCCTGGCGTAGACCGCCACCCGGACCTCCGCAGGCCCGAAGTGAATCCCGATCAGCCGTGGGTCGCTCATACGACCCCATGTGAACGCCGACAAAAAAATCCGACGCCGGTCCGTCCCCTCTGTTCTTTTATACAGAATTTTTTCTCTCTATCTCCAGTTCAAAATCCCCGGTACGCTGCCGGTCTCTAATCTCAATTACTCTCTATCCGGCTACCGTCTTTCGTTCTTCAAAAGTGAATAGTGTTATCTACAGGGGAAACAACAGGGCTGGCGTCAGGAGTGATTGAGGTTGAGTTCGATGACGTTGGCGGCGCTCCGGACGAGGTCGGGCACTTCGTCGGTGAAGCGGTCGTCGCGCATCCGGCTGGTCGGGGCGGAGACGCTGACGGCCCCGACGACGGTCCCGCCGGTGGTCGTGATCGGCGCGCCGACACACCGGAGGCCCGTCATGTGTTCCTCGTCGTCCAGCGCGAACCCCCGCTCCCTGACGGTTTCGAGGCGGTCGAACAGTTCGGCCCGGTCGGTGATGGTCTCGGGCGTCCAGGCCTCCAGGCCGTGTTCGTCGACGATTTCGTCGACCCGTTCGTCGGGGAGGTTGGCGAGGATTGCCTTCCCCAGGGCGGTCACGTGGAGCGGACACCTGTATCCGGCGTGGGTCTCGAGGGCGACCGCCTGACTCCCCTTCGCGCGCATGAGATAGACGCCCTGGCCGTGCTGTTCGGTCAGCAGGCTCGCCATCTCGCCGGTCTGTTCGGCCAGGCGCTTGACCTCCGGTTCGGCCACGCGGTAGAGGTGCATCCTGTTGCGCGCGTACCCGCCGAACTCGAGGGACCGCAACCCGAGGTCGTACTCGGCGTCGTCGCTGACGACGAACCCCTCCTCCCGGAGGGTGCTGAGGTGGTTGTGGACCGTGCTCTTGCTCATCCCGAGGTCCGCGGCCAGGTCCGTCACGCGGGCGCCGTCGCGCTCCTTCAGCGCCTCCAGTATCCGGATGGTCTTTTGCGTCGTCGCGACCGGGTGTTTCGCCTCCCGTGGCATACCCTGTCTTTTTGGCTCCCCACACAAATAGATTGTTCCTGTATGAAGAACAAGCGTTATCGAAAAGAAAACCTTCACAATATTTGCCGGTCGAACTACCACGGGTACGAAGCACTCACGGGCCAATCTGGCGAGATTATCGTGTCGTGTCTTGCGGTTTTACGTTACAGAACGCTGTCTCCCCGGAACTACGGGTCGGGGTCGACACCCACGGAGACGTCGACACCCTCGGCGGCGAGGACGTCCGCCTCGAAGAAGTCCGCGAGCGCCAGCGGGTCCGAGAGCGTCCCGACGAGACCGGCGAGAAAGCGCGCGGCGTCGGCGCCGTTGACGACACGGTGGTCGAAGGAGAGGCTCAGCGTCATCGTGTCGTCCTCGCGGACGCGCCCCACGCCGAGGATGGCGACCTCGGGGGGGTTGATGACGGGGTCGAAGCTGTCGACGCCGAAGGGACCGAGGTTCGTGATGGTGAACGTGCCCCCCGAGAGGTCCTCCGAGGTGTACTCGCCAGCGAGCGCGCGCTCGGTGAGTTCTGCCCGGACGCTGGCGACCGCCTCGGCGCTCCGTTCGGTCACCCTGGGCACGACTGGCGTGACCAGTCCCGCCTCGACGTCGACGGCCACGCCGACGTTGACCTCCTCGACCAGTTTGTGGGTCCCGTCCTCGAAGAGGGCGTTGAACTCCGGGCGGGCCGCCAGTTCCGCGCCGGCGGCCTTCACGAGGAGGTCGGTCATCGAGACATCCACACCAGCCGCGTCCGCGGCGGCCGCCACCGCTTGCAGCGCGCTCGCGTCGAATTGGCGCTTGTTGGTGACGTGGACCGCGTTCCGGTAGCTCTCGCTCAGGCGGTCGCTGATCGTCTGCTGGACGCGCGAGAGTTCCCGTGCCTCGCCGACCGTCCGGGTCGCGCCCGCCGCGGGCGGTTCCGGCGCCGGGGACGGTTCGGCGGCGCCGGCCGCGCCGCCCGCGTCGACTGCAGCACGGACGTCGGCCGCCGTGACGACGCCCTCGGGGCCCGTGCCCTCGACGGCCGTCAGGTCGAGGCTGGCCTGTCCCGCGAGCTGTCTGGCGCCCGGCGAGGCGCGGACGTCCGGCGGCGGCGTCTCGATGGGTTCGTGGACGACTTCGAGCGCCTGTCCGTCTCCCGAGGGACCGGCAGTGCTGTCGGCCGCCAGAGCGTGCTCGCGGACGTCGTCCTCGGTGACGACGCCCTGTGGACCCGTGCCCTCGACGGCCGTCAGGTCGACGTCTTCTTTCTCGGCGAGTTGTCTGGCGCCGGGGGTGGCCCGCACCTCGCTCGGGTCCCGGTCGGTGGTGTCGGTCCCGCCGGCAGCGGCCGCGCCATCGCCACTCCCGGCCGTGGCGTTCGGGCTGGCCGAGACTCCCTCGGCGCTGTCCGCTGTCGTCTCGTCGTCTGCCGCCGTGGCTGCCGGAGCCCCGGATTCGGCGGCCCCGCCTTCGTCGCCCGAGGCCGGGGCACCGCCGGCCTCGAGTTCGGCCTCGTACTCGCCGATGTCCTCGTCGGCCCCGGCGACGATCCCGATGGGCGTCCCGGGTTCGACCGTTCCGCCTTCGGGGACGACAATCCGCCGGAGCGTGCCGTCCTCCCGGCACTCGACCTCGTTTGTCGCCTTCTCGGACTCGACGACCACGATGACCTCGTCCTCGGTGACGGCCTCGCCCTCGTCGGCTTCCCAGGCGACGACCTCACCCTCATCCATCTCGTAGCCCATCTGTGGCATCCGAACGATGTAGCCCATATGCGTGGGATTCGGAGCCTCCTATTTATATTGTCCGGACGGCACCTTTTTGTACTCGCGCGGCGCTGGTTCCGGAGTGAGAACCCATGGACACGGAGTTGCTCGTCATCGGTGCCGGCCCGGGCGGGTACGTCGCGGCTATCCGCGCCGGCCAGCTCGGGCTCGACGTGACGCTCGTCGAGAAAGAGGCCTACGGCGGGGTCTGTCTCAACCACGGCTGTATCCCCTCGAAGGCGCTGATCACTGCCGCGGGACTGGCCGAGCGGGCCGCCACCGCCGGCGGGATGGGAATCGACGCCGAGGTGTCGACGGACATCGAACGGATGGTCGAGTGGAAGGACGGCGTCGTCGACCAGCTCACCGGCGGCGTCCGCAAGCTCTGCCTGGCCAACGGCGTCGACCTCGTCGAGGGGCGTGCCGCGTTCGTCGACGACTCGACGGCCGCGATCCACGGCGACGACGCTCCCCACCGCGTCATCTTCGAGCACGCCATCGTCGCCACGGGCTCGCGACCCGTCGAGTTGCCGGGTTTCGACTTCGACGACGACCCGGTCTGGGACTCCCGGCAGGCACTCGCGGCCGACGCGGTCCCCGACCGTCTGCTCGTGGTCGGCGCGGGCTACATCGGGATGGAACTCTCGAACGTCTACGCCAAGCTGGGCAGCGACGTGACGGTCGTCGAGATGCTCGATTCGGTCCTGCCCGGCTACGAGGAGGACGTCGCCGCGGTGGTCCGGGACCGCGCCGCGGAGCTGGGGGTCGATTTCCACTTCGGCGAGGCCGCCAGCGGCTGGACCGAGACCGCCGAGGGCGCCCGCGTCACGACCGAGACCGAAGACGGCGAGGAGTCGGCCTACGAGGTCGACCGGGTGCTGGTCGCCATCGGACGCGAGCCGGTCACGGACACCGTCGGGCTGGCGAATGTCGGACTCGAGACGGACGAGGACGGCTTCGTCGAGACGACCGCGGAGGGCCGGACGGCCGTCGACTCGGTCTACGCCATCGGGGACGTCGCCGGCGAACCGCTGCTCGCCCACGCCGCCAGCAAGGAGGGGATCCTCGCGGCCCACGACATCGCCGGCGAACCGCTGGATGTCGGTGACTGGATCGTCCCCGCGGCGGTCTTTACCGATCCCGAGATCGCGACCGTCGGGCTGACCGCCGAGGAGGCCGAGGCCGTGGGGTTCGAACCCCTCGTCGGGGAGATGCCGTTCCGCGCGAGCGGGCGGGCGCTGACAACCGGCGAGTCGGCTGGGTTCGTCCGCGTGGTCGGCGCCGAGGGAGACGGTGCTCTGCTGGGCGCCCAGATCGTCGGCCCCGAGGCCTCGGAACTGATCGGGGAGTTGGCCTTCGCCATCCGCCAGCGCGCGACCCTGCACGACGTCGCCGAGACGATTCACGTCCACCCCACGCTGTCGGAGGCCGTCATGGAGGCCGCCGAGAACGCGCTCGGCCAGGCGATTCATACGACGAACTGAGACGATTCGGTACCGGTGGTGGGGACTGGTCGCTTGAATCTCGAAGATTCTCTCGATCCCACACGGCCAGAAAGCCCCCGCATGTCTAGGAATTGTCGCTGTCGTCAGTTGTAACTCTATTACGACCGCACACGGCCAGAAAGCCCCTGCTCGGCTAGGAATTGTCGCTGTCGTCAGTTGTCGCTGTCGTCAGTTGTGGCTCTATTACGACCGCACACGGCCAGAAAGCCCCTGCTCGGCTAGGAATTGTCGCTGTCGTCAGTTGTCGCTGTCGTCAGTTGTGGCTCTATTACGACCGCACACGGCCAGAAAGCCCCCGCGTGCTGGGCTCGGGGGACCGCACCTGCGCTCCTCGCTTC
>CAZUWC010000118.1:0-6297 GCA_964623935.1 uncultured Halobacteriales archaeon | reverse complement strand
GCGGTCGTCTCGTCGACGGCCTCGACCGAGTCGATCATGTTGACCTCGCCGGCGTTCTCCGTCTCTTCCTCCAGCGGGGCGGTGTAGGAGTAGGCGACGTCCGAGGCGGTCACGGGGTCGCCGTTCTGGAACGTCGCGTCGCCGTTCAGCGGGACGATCCACCGCTTTCCGCCCCGTTCGATCTCGGGCTGGTCGCTGGCCAGGACCGGCACCAGTTCGAGGTCCGGGCTGAACCGGTAGGGCGCCTCGAAGATCTGGTCTGCCACCTCCGCCGAGGGCACGTCGTTCAGGATGACGGGGTCGAACTCGATGGGGGATTTCGCCTGGGAGATGGTGAGGCGGCCGCCGCCGTCGCCGTCGCCACCGCCGTCGCCGCCGTCGCCGCCACAGCCGGCCAGCGCGAGCACCGAGGCGCCCCCCACCGTGCGTAGGAGGGCTCGTCGTGGAACTGTGCGTGCGTTACTGGGACCATTGTCGGACATGGTTTGTTCACTCGCGGCGTACGGTTCGGGCCATACTTTCGCTCCACAAAAATATTTGCAAATTATTTCGATAAAATAACAAGACTGGGCAGAGTAGTGAACAAATCCGGGCATCAGGCCCCATATCTGCCCATGTCCGACCGGGGCGCCGGGACTGTCAGGCGTTCCCCCGCCGGGCGAGGCCCCGGGGTGTCGGTGGGGTGGGCGCTCGCGCGTCGCCCGAACCGAAAGGGACATTCGCCCGCCGGCCGGATGCCAGGCCGCGCGAGGGTGGCTGAGCCTGGCCAAAGGCGGCGGGCTTAAGACCCGCTCCCGTAGGGGTTCCTGGGTTCGAATCCCAGCCCTCGCATGGCGAGGCGCGAACGAAGTGAGCGCCTCGAAACGCGAACGGGGAGCGGGAGCCCGAGCAATGCGAGGGCTCCACATGCTCGCACGGCGAACGAAGTGAGCCGCAAGAGCGAAGCGACCCGTGAGCGAGAACGACGCGCTTTTGCGGAATCCACGCCTAACGGGAAGCGATGCCAGACGAGTCCAGCGGTACCGTCGAGCGAGCCTTCGAGCGCCACGGCGCCTACACCCGGGATGGCGAGGGGTTCGTCATCTCGACGACCGCCTGCGAGGGGCGCGTGACGGCCATCGAGGGGACGGTTCCCGCCTACACGGTGACCGTCCGCGTGCCCACCATCCAGGCGGCGACCGCCGACGATGTGGGCGAGGCCGTCGCGGAGGGGTGGTTCGACACCCTGCGCCGGCGCCTGGAGGAGGCCCCGAAGGCGACGCGGGCGGACGTCGACCTGGCGGCCTTCGAGGTCGACCGCGACGACGGGGACGTCTTCGTGACCTACGGCTTCGAGTGGGCGGACCCCGACCGCGCCGCCGACATCGCGAAGACGTTCGTCGAGTACGTCGAAGGAACCTACGTCGAGGGGGTCGTCCCCGGCTACGAGTACGAGTCGCCGGTGGCGGACCTGCTCGACCGGGCGAGCCAGGGCGAGGGGGGCGGCACGCCGCTGTGAGAACGGCGAGCGAAGCGAGCCGTTATTCCATCGCGACGTAGGTATGGGTGTCGTCGACGCCCGAGGTGTTCTGGATGTGGGTGGCGGCGACGTCCTTGACCTCGGCGGGCGAGTCGACGTCGACGACGGCGATGAGGTCGATGTCGCCGGCCACGATGTGGGCCCGCTCGACGCCGTCGACGGCGGCGATATCGTCCCGGAGGCGGTCGGCGTCGCCGGTGCGTGCCTTGACGGTGACGTAGGCACGGACCATTCAATCACCCCCTGCAGTGGCGCGTCCCGTCTCGCCGACGACGACGCTGCGGACGTCCCTCAGCGTCTCGAATGCGGCGAGGATGACGAGTTCGTCGCCCTCCTCGAGGGTGTCGTCGGGGTGGGGAACGCCGAGCGAGCCGTCGGCCTTGCCGAAGGCCAGCAGGCGTGCCTCCCCCGGGAGTTCGAGTTCCGCGAGGGTGTATCCGCGGACCGGCGAGGAGCGCGTGACGGTGAGTTCGACGAGCTGGAGGTTCCGGGCGATGTCGGCGATAGCGCGGATGTTCCCGCCCTGGAGAGCGTTCTTGGCGACGATGGCACCGAGTCGTTCGGGGTAGATGACTTCGTCGACCTCGTCGGCGTACTCCCGGTAGATGTCCTCGCGGTAGTCCTCGTCGATACGCATGACCGTCCGGCAGTCGTACTGGTTGGCGATCATGCACGCCGCGAAGTTGTCGTTGAGGTCGCTCGTCAGCGCGCCGACGGCGTCGGCCGTCTCGACGCCGGCCCGCCTGAGCGTCTCCTCGATGGCGCCGTCGCCCTGGATGACCTCGAACCCCTCCCTGCGCGCGCGGTCGACCGCCGACTCGTGGCCCTCGACGAGGACCACCTCGTGGCCGCTGTCCTCGAGTGCGCGTGCGGTGCGGAGCCCCACGCGGCCTGCACCGACGATGACGAATCGCATACCCGTCCTACGACCAGCGGCGTCAATAAACTTGTCCACCGCTCGGGGGGAAGGCTTTTGCTATGTTAGTGTCTACCAAGAACCGATGGTCCGTTCGTTCATCATGCTGAAGACGGCGGCGGGCAAGTCGACGGCCCTCCTCGGGAACATCACGGCGACCGACGGCGTCGAAGAGGCACACGTGGTCGCGGGACAGTACGACATCATCGCCGAGGCGACCGGCGAGGAGGTCTACGACGTCATCCACCGCGTCGCCACCAGCCTGCGCGACCTCGACGGCGTCGTCGACACGCGTACCTACATCTGCCTGGAGTGACCCACGGTCTCTGCCCACACTCCGTCCCTCGCGTGCAGTTCACCCCCGGTCGACGGCCAGGCACTCCGACACCCCAAAGAGGGTTCGGCCCGTACAGAGAGTATGGTCACTGCCGTCGAGGCACTCGGACTCGCCGTCCTGGTGTTGGTCAACAGCGCGGCCGCCGCCCTCCTGACGCGATTCTTCCGGGTCCGCCTGGAGACCCGGTGGGGCAGTCTCGCCTACACTGCTACCGGCGTCCCGGTCGCCCTGCTCGTCTCGACGCTCGTGCTCGGGTCGGTCCTGGGGCCAAACCTGGGCACGCCCGCGGCGGTCGTCGGCGTGACGATTCTCCTGCCGTTCTCGCTGGGCGTGGCCTTCGACTACCTCTGGATGCCAGCCCCGGAGGAAGTCGACCTCCCCGACCCTGCAGACGGCCGGGGCGCCCGACGCAATTAGCTCTCGGCACTCGGCGCGGCCCGGCGGCCGAGCCACTCGTCGAGGATGAGTCGCGTCTTCGTCGAGACCACCTCGTCGAGTTCGCGTGCCCGGGTGATGAGGTCGTTCAGGCTGGAGGTGTCGGCCGCGTCCGCGACGAGTACGATGTCCTCCTCGCCGGAGACCTGCCAGACGAAATCGACCTCCGGCCAGTCGGCCATCTCCTCGGTGACGCCCTCGGTGTGGACGTTCACGTCGACGCTGATCTCGATCATCGCCTTGACGTTGCCCGTCCGGGTCGCGACGGTGAACCGCTCGATGACGCCCTCCTCGATCATGGACTCGACGCGGTTGCGGACGGTCCCCTCCGAGGTGCCGATCTCGTCGGCGATCTCGGTGTAGGGGGTGCGGGCGTCCCGGCGCAAGACGTCGAGGATCTGCCTGTCGACCTCGTCCATCGAGATGCGAACCTTCGGAGGCACCCCACTTGAAATCTACGAAATTCGTAACTCACCTTCGAAAGTAACGCTTATCAACCGGTAGTCGGTACGCATCTCGTAATGTCGGACGCCTACGTCGCCATCGAGGGCGAGCGGGTCGTGGAGGGACGCGCGCGCTCGCCGGGCACGACGCGCGGGGAACTGGTGTTCACGACCGCCTACACTGGCTACGAGGAGAGCCTCACCGACCCGAGCTACGAGGAGCAGATCCTCACCTTCTCGTACCCGCTGATCGGCAACTACGGCGTCCGAAAAGAGCGGTTCGAATCGGATCGGGTCCAGCCAAACGGCGTCGTCTCTCGCGAGATGACCGACGACGTCGCCGAGTGGCTCGGCGAGGAGGGCGCGCCCGCGGTCGATCACGTCGACACCCGGGAGATCGTCACCGAAATCCGCGACCAGGGCGCGATGAAGTGTGGCATCGCCGCCGGCCCCGACGCCACCGAGGAGGCGGCCCTGGCGGAACTCGCCGAGTGTCGGCACATGTCCGAACACACCGACATCGGGGCGAAAGTCTCCGTCGGGGAAGCCCACGTCGTCAACCCCGAGGGTGAGGGGGAGCGGGTGGCGCTGCTGGACTGTGGCGCGAAGGGGTCGATCATCGACTCGCTGGTCGAACGCGACGCCGTCGTCCACGTCCTGCCCTACGACGCGAGCGTGGCAGACGTCGAGTCCGTCGACCCGGACCTCCTGTTCATCTCGAACGGCCCCGGGGACCCGGAGAACTTCGAGGCCGCCGGCGAAGTCGTCGAGACCTACGTGGGCGAGAAACCGATTGCGGGCATCTGTCTGGGCCAGCAGGTCGTCGCCAACGCGCTGGGCGGCGAGACCGAGAAGATGGAGTTCGGCCACCGCGGGGTCAACCAGCCGGTGCGGGACCTGCGGACCGACCAGGTCGTGATGACCACCCAGAACCACGGCTACACTGTCGCGGACCCCGGCGACCAGCTGGAGGTCACGCAGGTCAACGTCAACGACGACACCCCCGAGGGCCTGGAGAACGACGACCTGGGCATCATCACCCGCCAGTACCACCCCGAAGCGAACCCGGGGCCACACGACTCGCTGACCTTCTTCGACGACGTGCTGGAACTGGCCGGGGACTGACGGAACCGGCCTGACCCGAATCGCGTGCGCGGAGTCTGGATTTCCGCGGCGTGTTTAAGTCCGGTCCCCGCGTACCCGCGAGCATGTCCGAAACAGACCTCAGAGAGGAACAAAAGCCCCTGAAAGAACGCTACGAGGCGGACCCGGAGGCGGCGAATATCACGCTCACGGCCACCGGCGAGGAACAGGACGACGTCCGGTCGTGTAGCGTCGACATCGGCCGGGCCATCTACGAGGCCGAACTCCACGAGGGCGCCGGCGGCCCGGGGTCGGCGGCCTGCTCGGGCGATCTCCTCCTGGGTGCGCTGGCGGCCTGCTCGCAACTGACCGCCCAGGCCGTCGCGGAGAACTTCGGCGTCGACGTGGACGTGGGCGTGGAAGTCGACGGCGACCTCGATCTGCGGGGCACCATGGGCATCGACGACGACGTCCCCGTCGGGTTCGAGGACATCCGCCTGAACGTCACTGTCTCGGGTGACGTCGACGACGAGACGAAGGAGGCCATCCAGATGTACACCGAGAAGTACTGCGTCGTCTACCAGACCCTGGAGAACCCGCCGGGCGTCGAGACCGACTGGACCGTCGAGTAGCCGGTCGGGGACGATATCCCTATTCGCCCCCAGTCACGGTGGACACTGGTTCGAGACGGGATCACCACTGACTGCCGTCGCACTCACTCCCCGGTATCCTCGCTCTCGTCGGGTTCGAGTCGGATGCGTTCGAGGCTGCCGACATCGTCGTATGCGCCGTCGCTGGAAACGATGGTCCCGCCCGAGAGCGCGGCGTGGAACGCGTCGAACGTGTCGAGTCCGTCATCGATGTTTTCCGAAGCCTGATACACGATGTCCGGGTCGCCGGCATACGTCGCCAGTTCGAGGATGGCCGTCACGGCCCGCTCGCGGTCGAAGGCGAACCGCTCCTCGACGAGGAACAGTTCGATGAACGTCGCCAGCGACACCTCCAGTTCTCCCTCGTGTTCCTCGAGGAGACGCTCGGCCCGGTCGCTCAGCCAGTCGTCGTTCTTCAGGAGCGCCAGCCAGAAGTCGAGATCAGCGTACATGGTCACCCGCTTGCTCCCGTGCCTCGTCGCTTGCTGCGGCTTCGAGATCACGCAGCGATGCGTCGCGAAGTTCGTCAGTTGCGGCTGCCCGGAGTTCCGCCAGCGGGTCGTCCGGGATCGGTACCAGTTTGATGCCGCCCTCCAGTTCGACCAACCGGTACTCGTCGCCGTACCGCTCGCGCACGTCTTTCGGTATCGTGACTCGCCCGCGGTCGTCAGCTCGAACCTCTCCGCCCATACTGACTGTTGAATGTGGGTATATTTAATACTTCTTCCCAGCTACTCAATTAAAGTGGGAAAAACGAGCGTCCCCCTCGCCGGCACCCAGGTCCTATCCGACGTTCCTTTCCGCCTCGACGGCGTCCGTTCTCGTATGACTGTGGCTACGCACGCCGTCTTTACAGAGCGCACGACGAGGAGTGCGGTGATGGACACATGAGCGGCAAGGACGAGTACTACAAC
>CAZUWC010000117.1:0-6303 GCA_964623935.1 uncultured Halobacteriales archaeon | reverse complement strand
TGAGCGACGTCGTCGCCACGATGAGGTCGTAGGTGCCGCTCTTGGCCTTGCTCGGGGCCTCCGTGGCCTTGGCCTTGGTCAGCGTCCCCAGCTCGACGCCCCGCTCGGGGAGTTCCTCCTTGAGTTTCTCGCGAACGACCGTCGACGTTGCGACCGACGTACCACACACCACCAGTATGTTGCTCGGCATGAAAATGAGTGACGTCTCGCGGTATCAAAAACTTTGCGCCGCCGCCATCCGGGGGGTCGTCCACCACCTATTTTACCCACCAGCGCGTTATCGGTACCTGATGCGGACAGAACACATCGCGGTCAGCAGCGAGACGGCCGAGGGTGTGTTGCGCGAACTGGGTCGCCACGCCGTCGAGCGCGGGTACGCCACATCCGGGTACGTGGAGGCGCTCCTCGACCGCGAGGCCGACTTCCCGACGGGACTCGCCGTCCCGACAGCACCCGTCGACGTCGCCATCCCGCACGCCGGCCCCCAACACGTCCGGGAAGGCGCCGTCGTACTCGCACTCCCCGAGACGCCGGTCGCGTTCCGCGACATGGACGACCCCGAGGAGACCGTCGACGCGGGGGTCGTCATGTTGTTGCTCGCCGACGAGAGCGAGGGCTACACGGCCTTCCTCTCGAACCTCGCGAACCTGTTCCAGCACCCCGAGTTCGCCGACGCCGTCCGGGCCGGCGACCCCGACCGGATACTCGACCTCGTCGAGTCGGAGTGTCTGTAAGGCCGCGCTGCTGACCACGGCGTCCACCCCGCCGTGTGGGGACCGCCCGCACGACGTACCGTTTACAACAGTACGGCTGTAACGAAAAGCTAGATCCCGGTCACATGGTCGTGACTCCCGTCGAGTGCCTGGGCGTCCTCGGGGAGGAGCGCGACGAGGACGTACTCGGCATGGTCGCTGACGTACTCGACGAGCGTCGCGATCCGCTCGGAGTCGATCGCCTCCAGGGAATCCAGCAGGAGGAACGGTACCGTCTCGTAGACGTCGTGGGCCAGGTAGCCCGCCAGCGCGAAGACGATGGCAGTCACCTCGCGTTCGCTCTCGCTGAGGTGGGCGACGCTGTCCTCGTAGGTCGCGCCGCCGTCAGTGGTCCGGACCACGTGCAACTCGAAGGTCCGCTCGGCGTTCTCGCTGGCCTCGCGCGGTTCGAGCCAGATCCGCTCGATGTTGTCGTACCCGAGCAGGTCCAGCAGGTCCCCCATCTGGGCGTTGAACTGCTCGACTGCCTCCGCCTCGATGCCCTCGATGCGCGTGCGCTGCTCGACGATCGCCTCCTGGATTGACTCGCGCTCGGCCCCCAGGTCCTCACGCTCTGCGACGCGGGCCTCGATGCGTTCCAGTTCCGCCTCGATTTCCTCGCGTTCCTCACGGAGGTCCGCGAGTTCGAACTCCAGTTCCTTGACCGCCTCCTGTGTCTCGAGAAGTTCCCCCTGGGTGCGCTCCTGGAGTTGCTCGACCTCCCCTTCGATGGCCGCGACCTCATCGACCAGGTCCGTCGCACGCTCCTCGGAGCGATCGATCCGCTGGCGGGACTGGTCGATTTCCTCGCGCAGCGACTCGAGTTCACGGTCGATGGCTTTCGCCCGCTGGTGCTGCTGTTCGAGGCGCTCGCGCTCCTCCTCTAACTCGGCCAGGCGACCGTCCAGACGGTTGACCTTGGCGAGTTCGTCCGCCCTGACCCGGCGCAACCGCTCCAGGGTGCTCTCGACGGCCCCCTGCACGACCTCCGAACCACAGGTCCAGCAGACCACGCGTCCCCCTTCGACGAGCCGGTCGGTGACCGAACCCTCCTCCGAGACCTCGTCTTCGAGGAGGTCGATGTCCGCCCCGTCGATCATCTCCTCGTTGAACTGGATGATCCGCTGGAGGTCGTTCATCGACGCCTCGGAATCGCGCTTCTGTTCGCGGACGAACTCGATCTGGCGGTCCAGTTCCTCGATTGTCTCGGCGGGCGCGTCCGCGAGTTCCGCCCGTTCCCGTTCGAGGTCGTCGATTTCGGCGCGGATCTCCTCGATGGCCGACTCCTCGATCTCGATGTCGGAGCGGACCTCCTCCAACTCCCGGCGCCGCTCGTTCAGGTCCGCGAGGCGCTCGTCGAGTTCCGAACTCCGGGCTTGCTCCGCCTCGAGTCGGCCGCCGGCCTCGGCCAGGCGCTCGCGTTTCTCGGCCAACTGCGCTTCGGTGGCCTCGATTTCCTCGGTCAGGCGCTCGCGTCGCTCCTGGAGGTCCGGGAGGCGTGCCTCCTGTGTTTCGATGTCCGCGAGTTCGGCCTCGATCTCCCGTCGCTCGGCCTGCAGGCGAGCGATCTCGGCCTCGATGGCGTCCGTGTCGATGGGCTCCATGATGAGGTCCCGGAGCGGGTCCCCGCGCGCCACGGCCTGCCTGACGGGATTCGACTCGAGGAGGAACGCGAACAGTTCCGCCGTCCGGGGGTCGTCCAGCGGGGCCTCGCCCGCGGCCGACACCGACCGGCCGTGACGGTGCAGCGTCCGCTCGTAGGTCTCCCCGTCCAGGTCGAGCGTCACCCGGCCCTCGTCGGCGTCGCCCTTGACGCTCGCCGCCGCGCTCCCGCAGGCAGCCATGACCGCTTGCAGAAAGGACGTCCTGTTCGTGGCGTTGGGCCCGACCAGCGCCGTCACGCCCGGCCGCAACTCGACCGACGTCTCCTGGATCCCGCCGATCCGCTCGACGTCGAGGCGGGCCCGCTCGGTTCGTTGCTGACCCATGGCCACAGCCAGGGCGTCCACCGTCAAGAAGCATGTGGATTTCCGTTACAATAGTACGGTCGTCACCGTCAGACGGTGGACACGGGCTGGGTCGGGCCGGATATCAGGTTGAGTGACAGGAACAGCGTCGGGCCTCGAGCAGTTCGTTGACGTCGAACTGGCGCTCGCAGTCCTCGCAGAACACCTGGACGTCGACGAACACGCGGAAGTCGCCGATCTCGACCCGGCCGGTCGACCGGAGGGACTCGAGTTTGTCCTCGGTGACCACGGCCGTGCGGTTCTGGAGTTGCTGGACGTGGGTGGCCTCGACGGCCACCTGGTCGGCTTCCTCGTCGGGCTGTGTGACGCCGCGGTTGCGGAAGAACGTCCGGACGGCAGCGTGGGAGACGAACTCCTCGCGGAGTGTCGCCACGTCGATTCCCTCGCGCTCGAGCTGGCGGCCGGCGCGTGTCCGGGTGCCAGACCCCTCTTCGCCCCGGAGGTGTCGGTAGAGAGTCTCGACGTCCATCCCGACAGAGGAGACGCCGCGCCGGTCGAGACGTTCGCGGAGCAGTTCGCGGTTGAAATCGCCAGCCAGATCCCGGAGGCTCCGCCGGTCCTGCTCGCGGGTCCAAGCGTCCACGAGTTGCTCCTCGACGTCGAGCCCGTACTCGTCGATCAGCCGCTCGACTTTCCCGCGTCGGCCCCGCCCGCCGTCGGCGGCGTCACCCGAACTCATACCGTCCGGTTTGCGGTGCCGCCCTCTTAACCACTTCGCCGGTCGACCGGACGCTGCCGACCGCGTCACGTCGGGACGGAGACACAGGCCGCGACTCCCGACGAACACCAGCCCTGCGTTCGTCACATCCGAACGCGACTCTCCCGTTCACGATATCCGCCAGCAAACCACTATCCGTACAACGATACGGGAGCAATCGATGTGATTTTTCTGCTCGAGGCCGTGAAACTGGATATGATGGACCAAGTGTTCGAAATATCGACACGAATCGTCGAATCCTGTTCGGCAAAGCGGAACAGGCGGGTCGTCAGGAGAGTTCGCGGACCGTCTCGACGATGTCGTCGGTGTTCGGGATGATCTCCTCCTCCAGGGAGGGGCTGAATGGCGTCGGCACGTCCGGGATACCGAGCCGCTGGACCGGGTAGTCGAGGCTGAAGAAGGCCTCCTCGCTGATCTTCGCGGAGATGTGCGACTGGGCGCCGTAGCTCAGCGGCCCCTCGTCGACGACCAGACAGCGGCGGGTCTTCCGGACGCTCTCGACGATGGTCTCGGCGTCCAGCGGCGAGATGGTCCGGGGGTTGACGATCTCGACGTCGATGCCCTCCTCGGCGACGCGTTCGGCGGCCTCGAAGGCGTTCCAGAGCTGTTGCTGGGTGGCGACGACGGTGACGTCCTCGCCCTCGCGCTCGATTGCGGCCTCGCCGATCTCGTAGACGTACTCCTCGGTCGGGACGGGGCCGGACTTGTTGTAGACGCCGCCGTGTTCGAACAGCAGGATGGGGTCGTTACTCCGGACGGCGGCCTTGACGAGGCCCTTGGTGTCCTGGGGTGTCGAGATACAGACCACCTTGAGGCCGGGAATGGCAGCCAGCCAGTGGTGCAGCGACTGGGAGTGCTGGGCGGCGGCGTTGGCGCCCATGACGTTCTTCGTGCGGACGACCAGCGGGAGGTCGAGTTTCCCGCCGAACATGTAGCGCATCTTCGCGACCTGGTTGAGGAGTTCGTCGCCGGCCTCGCCCAGGAAGCCACAGTACATCACCTCGACGACGGGTCGCATCCCCGTGGCAGCGGCGCCCAGTCCAGAGCCGACCATCGCCTCCTCGCTGATGGGGGTGTTGCGCACGCGCTCGCGGCCGAAGCGGTCGTCCAGGCCCTTGAGGATGTTCGAGGTGCCACCGCGGCCGGCGACGTCGATCCCCTGGATGTAGACGCGCTCGTCGCGTTCCATCTCCTCGCCGAGGGTCTGGTTGATGACGTCACGGACGGCCATCTCCTCGGTCTCGACGGCCTCCGCGGTACTCATGCCTCACCACCGCCCTCGGCGTAGAGGCCCTCGTAGGCCTCCTGGGGGTCGGGGAGGTCGCTCTCGCGGGCGAACTCGATCGCCTCCTCGATCTCCCGTTCGATCTCCTGTTCGATGTCGACGTACTCCTCCTCGGTGATGACACCGCCCTCGACCAGTTTCTCGGGGTACGTGAGGAGCGGGTCACGCTGTTTCCACTCCTCGAGTTCGCCGTCGGGCCGGTAGAACTCGCTGTCGCCCTCGTGGTGGCCCTCGAACCGGTAGCCGACACACTCGACAAGCGAGGGGCCGCCGCCATCGCGGGCACGACGGACGGCCTGCTTGGCCGCGCCGTAGACCGCCTCGACGTCCATCCCGTCGACCCGGTCGCGGGCGGCGCCGTAGGGCTCGCCGTAGACGGTGAGGTCGTCGGTCGCAGCCTCGGGATGTTGCTCGTCCAGGCCGGTCATCTCGCCGTACTGGTTGTTCTCGATGATGCCCACCAGCGGGAGGTTCCAGGTCCCCGCGAGGTTGAACGACTCGTGGAACGCGCCCTCAGAGAGCGCGCCGTCCCCGAAGAAGGAGACGGCCACCTCGTCGGTGTCGCGCATCTGGGCCGACACCGCGGCACCGGCGGCGATGGGGATACCCCCGGCCACGATGCCGTTCGCGCCCAGCATGCCGGCCTCGACGTCGGCGATGTGCATCGAGCCACCCTTGCCCTCACAGTAGCCGGTCTCCTTGCCGTACAGTTCCGCGGCCATGCGGTCGGTGTCGAGACCGCGGGCGATGCAGTGGCCGTGCCCGCGGTGGGTGCTGGTCAGGTAGTCACGCTCGGCCAGGGCGTGACAGACGCCGGTCGCGATGGCCTCCTGGCCGATGTAGAGGTGCAGGAATCCAGGCACCTCGGCGTCGGCGAACCTGTCCTGCATGACCGACTCAAACTCGCGGATGCGGCGCATCGTCCGCAACAGTTCGACACGCTCCTCGTCCGGGAGGTCAACGTCGTAGTCGCTTGCCGATCTGATGCTCATGCGTCGGCCCGACGTTGGCCGCCTGCACCCATAAATCTGTGTGGTTCTCGCGGGCGCGACCGGCCGCGACCGCCAACATTTAATATGGGTGCCAGAATAGAACCACGTGCGCTGGTACCAGCGCTCAGGGCTTCAACGCCGAGTTCACCTCCCGGACATGGTGACACCCGGAGCCCCCACACCCACCGCATCCGAGGGTGCGCGGTCGGTCCACCACCGCCCTTTCCCGCGTGGGACCACCACCACGCCCGGGAAAGGTTTTTTGCAGAGTGAATAAAAATATACAGACGGTGATACGGATGGCATCCAACTCCTATCCGGACAGCGTCTTCGTCGACGGCACCTGGACCGCCGGCGGGGACGTCCTCGAAGTGACCGACCTCGCGGAGGGGGGCGTCTTCGCGCGGGTCGACGCCGCCGACGCCGGGACCGCGCGGGCCGCGCTCGAAGCGGCCGACCGCACCGAACCGGCGATGCGCGAGACGACGATTGTCGAGCGGACGCGCTGGCTGGAGCAGATCGCGGACAA
>CAZUWC010000116.1:0-6327 GCA_964623935.1 uncultured Halobacteriales archaeon | reverse complement strand
ATCAGTCGTCGGTGTAGGCCTGTTCGAAGGGACGGGGCGGTAAGAGCAGTTCTTCGAGGATGGGCATGTGCTTGACGTTGTAGACGACTTTCAGTTCGTCGGTGATGGGCATCCCGTTACACGAGAGGCGGATGTCCTGCTCCATCAACTCGACGGGGAGGATGTGGTTGACCGGCATCGAGAGTTCCCCCTCGACGAGCTTGACGGCGCAGTTCGCGCAGGCGCCCCCGCGGCAGGCGAAGGGCCAGACGTGGCCGCGGTTCTCGGCGGCCTCCAGGAGCGACTCGCCGGGGTCGACCCGGAACTGCCCGTAGTCCGCCTCGTCGAGGTCCGCACGGGCCGCCTTCTCGAAGAGGCCGGGGTCGTCGGCGTCCCAGCCGTGGTCGGCCAGCACGTCGTAGTTGAGGTAGGTCACCTCGGTGGCCGCGTACTCCCGGCGGCTGGTGTCACCGTCCTCGCCCTCTGCCGTGGCCGTCTGCCGGAACTCGCCGTCCTCGCGTTCGGGGTCATAGCCCGCCGTGAGCCGCTCGTAGGCCGTCCGGACGCGGCGGAACTCCTCGACCGAACCCCCCTGGTCGGGGTGGGCCTGCTTGACCCGCTCCCGGTAGGCGCGCTCGATCTCCTCGGCGTCGGCGTCGGGGGCGACGAGCAACACCTCGTAGGGCGAGTCCATCGCCAGAGGCTAGTGAAACGAGGAAGATAAGCGTGCCGTGTCTCATATACCGGTCGACGTAACGTTTGATACTTCTCAGCCCTTGTTGCTCCCGGACTGAATGTATCATTGCTTACGTCGACCGGTATACGGTCGTGCGTCTCACCCGACCAGCGCCGCCTCCAGCAGTTCCAGCGGGTGGCGGATCTCGTAGCCGGTGCCGTGTTCCATCTGCATCGCGCAGGTGGGACACTCGGTCATGCCGACCTCGCCCTCGGCGCCCTCCATGTGCTCGAACATCTCCGCGCCGATCTCCATGGACTTCTCGTACTTCTCCTCCTTCCAGCCGTACGTGCCCGAGATGCCCGAACAGGACTCGCCGACGTCCTCGACGCCGACCCCATCCAGGTCCCGGAACAGTTCGACGGCCTGCCGGTCCAGGCCCTGGTTGCGCGCGTGACAGGGGGCGTGGTAGGCGAACTCCGCTGCGAGGTCGCCCTCGATCTCTGCCGCGGCGAGTTCGCCGCGCAGGTCCTCGTGGACCCGGAGGTACTCGACGGCCTCGAAGGTGTGTGCGGCCACCTCCTCGATACCCGGGATGTCGAACAGTTCGGGGTACTCCTGGCGCAGCGCCATCGAACACGAGGTACAGGAGGCGATGGCGTCGTAGCCCTGCTCGACCAGGTCCGACATCGAGGAGACGTTGACCTCGGCGTGGCGGCGGGCGTCGTCCAGCATCCCGTTGGCGAACATCGGCGTCCCCGAACACTTCTGGTCGGGCACGACGACCTCGTAGCCGAAGTGCTCGAACACGCCGACCAGAGCCCGCCCGACCTCGGGGGTGTTGTAGTTCGAGTAACAGCCGTGGAAGTACGCGACCCGTTTGTCGGCGTCGACGTCCTCCCCGCGCCGTTCTCGACTCTCGCGGGCACGCTCCCGCGACCCCGGGGCGCCGCCCTCGCTCGTCCACCACTCCCGGAAGGTCTCGGTCGCGAACTCCGGGAAGTCCCGCTCGGCCGTGATGCCAAGCGTCTTCTCGTTGACCCACTGGACGAGGCCGTTGTTGAGGACGGCGTTGGTCAGCCGGGGGAATTTGCTACCGACCGCGGCGAACGTCCGGTAGTTCGCGAGGATGCGGTTGCGGACGTACTCACGGGAGAGCTTGTCCATCACCTCGCTGACGTACTCCCCGCGTGCGGTGTTGTGCATCTGCGAGAGCGGGACGCCCGCGGGACAGGCGTTGTCACACCGCATGCAGTTCGAGCAGTCCATCACGGAGTCGTCGATCTCGTGGCCGTCCGTCGCGCGCTTGAGGCGCCACTGCTCGGGGCCCTGGAACTTCGGGCCGGGGAAGTCGTCGTCGACCTCGGCGACCGGGCAGTTCGTGTCGCAGGTCGAGCACTTGAAACACGAATCCGCGCCCGGCCGGAGGTCGAAGTCCTCGCTCTCGGGGAACACTTCGACGGGCTCGAACTCCTCGCCGGTGTTGGGCTCGACGGGGTCGAACTCGCTTCCGGCGGCGGGTTCGGCGTCGACAGCGGGGTCGGCGTCGCTCATCGTGCCACCTCCCGTGCGGCCCCTTCTCCGGCGACGTAGCCCGTCGCCAGCGAGACGCCGCTGCCGGACTTCTCGGCCGGGAAGTCGTATCCCCCCAGCACCGAGCCCGCGGCACGGAGGTTCCCGAACTCCGGGGTATCGCCGGCGTCGGTCGGCCGCAGATCGTCGTCGGTGTCGACACCGAACCGTGCGAAGGGGTGGTCGCCGAAGGCCTCGCGGTCGAACCACTCGTAGCGGTCCGCGGGGTGGGGGACGTGACAGCCGAAGACCGGCTCGGTGACGTCCTCGCGGTCGGAGGTCAGCCCCTTCCCAACCAGCCCGCCCGTCGCGAGGACGTACTGGTCGGCGCTGTTGGGGATGCGGGCGCCGTTCTTCTCGACGAACACTCGCTCGATGCGCTCCTCGCCGTCGTAGCCGACGACGGGGTTGCCCGTCTCGATGCTCGCGCCGGCCTCGTCCAGCGCCGCAAAGAGGGCGTCTTCGAGCCGGAGGCCGGGCAAGGAGGGCGGGCCCATCGGCACCTCGAAGACGTCGGCCCCGAGTCGGTCGGCCAGGTCCTCCCGGACGGCCGCCGGGTTCGTGTCGCCGAGAATCGCCGGGAAGCCGACGCGTTCCTCGCCCTCGAGGTGGTCGTTCACGCGGTCGGCCAGCGCCCGTCGGGCCGGTCGTTCCCGCCCGTCGACGGCCACCTCGCCGTTCGCGTCGAGCAGTTTGGCGTAGCGCGTCACTTTGGCGTCGGCGCGCAGGTCGCCGGGGAACCGGATCGTGACGCCCCGGGTCTCGAAGGGGACGCCCGCCGACTCCAGGTGGGCCGCGGCGTGGCCGGCGTCGAAGTCGACCATCTCCGCGAGGCCCACCAGCAGGACGTCCCGGTCGTCGCTCGCGAGGCCGGCCCCCGCCGAGGCCGGGTAGCGCGCCGTCGGTTTGACCGTCCCGCCGTGGGTGGGGACGAGGGCGTTCCGGTCGGTGTGCTCGCCCCGGTAGCGGGGCACGACGTCGTCGAAGAGGTCCATCGCTCCACGGATGGCGTCGACGCCGACGGTGCGGTAGGGGTGCGAGTCGGGGAGGTCGGGGATGGCCTCGTAGGGATCGACGACGAGGTCGCCGTCGGGCGTGTACCCCAGCAGGTCGACCAGCCCCGAGGCGCTGCGCAGGGTGCTCTGCTTGTAGGAGACCAGGCGCGTGTCCGCGCCCGAACGCGCCGCCGCGAGCGCCGACGTGAGGCCGGCGAGACCGCCGCCGACCACGAGCACATCCGACTCAATCGCCATCGCGGTCACCCCCGTCGGTGGCGACGCCCGTTCCCGGCCCCTCGGCGCCGGTGTCCGCCGCGCTCGCGGGCCCGCTGTCGAAGGCCGCGAAGTCGACGTCCGTCCCGTCGACGTCCGCGGGGTCGTTGTCGCGGTTCTGTGTCGTCGCGTGCAGGGCGTAGTTGAGCATGGCCTGCGAGAGTTGTTCGCCCCAGAGGGCGTGGCGTTGCCCCTTCCAGCGCTCTTCGAGGAGTTCGTCCCAGGCCGCCCGTGTGGTGGCCTCGTCGTACTCGCCGTGGAGTTCGCCGGCCAGCCGGTGACAGCAAAAGCCCCCCTGGCAGTTGCCCATCGAGGCACGCGTCCGGATGCGGACGGCGTTCAGGTCCGAGCCCGACTGGGCGATGGCGTCCTGCACTTCCGCGCGGGTGACGCCCTCACAGCCACACACCGTGGGGTTGGGGCCGTCGGTCTCGAGGACCTCCTCGGCCCGCGAACCGAGGCGCTCGACGCTCCGGCGGCCGATGGGCGACCGGAGGCCGAACTCGTCCATGTAGTCGCGCAGCACCGAGAAGTCCTCGCTGCCCGGCAGTGGGACGTCGGCAGTCCGGCAGTCGGCGTCGATCCCGAACTGCGCGCAGACGTGGTCGCTGATCTCCTCGCCCATCATCCGGTAGGTGGTGAACTTCCCGCCCACGATGCTCGTCATGCCATCGAGGCCGTCCCGTTCCGCGTGGTCGAGCAGGAAGTAGTCCCGCGTGATGTCCGTGGGGTCGTCGCTGCCCACCTCGGGGGGTTCGTACAGCGGCCGCACGCCCCAGAAGGAGCGGATGGTCCGGGCCTCCGCCAGCATCGGGACCAGTTCCGAGAGCGTCTCGATCATCAGGTCGACCTCCCAGCCCTCCTCGGGGTAGTCCTCGGGGTCGTCGACCTCCTCGTCGGTCGTCCCCAGGATGGCGGTCGTCTCGTGGGGGACGATGATGTCGGCGTCGCCCTTGGGCCGGCAGCGGTTGATGGCGGTGTCGACCTGGCGGACGTTCATGATGGTCATCACACCCTTCGAGGGGCGGACCTCGATATCGAGGCCGGCCATCTCGCCGATCCGGCCGGCCCACGCGCCCGTCGCGTTGACGACGTAGTCGGCGCGGACTTCCTCGACGGTGCCCTCGGTGCCGTGGACGCGCTTGCCCGCCCCGGAGGCGTGTTCGACCTCGACGCCGACGACTTCGCCGTCCTCGACGAGCAGGTCGGTCACCGTCGAGTGGGTCTCGACGCGCGCGCCGTGTTCCTGCGCGCTGGCGGCGTTTGCCACCACCAGGCGGAAGGGGTCGACCGCGCCGTCGGGGACCGAAATCGCCTTGTCGATGTCGCGTGCGAGGTGGGGTTCCATCGCGCGGGCCTCCTCGCGGGAGATGGCCTCGGCCGGGATGCCACACTCCTCGCAGCCCCGGAGTTTCTCCTCGAAGTACTCCTCGGTGTCCTCGGGGCGCTTGACGAAGAGGCCGCCGGTCATCTCGACGCAGTGGCTGGCGATATCACGGAGCACGCGGTTCTCCTCGATGCACTCGGTGGCGCTGGCCTGGTCGGCGACGGCGTACCGGCCGCCGCTGTGGAGCAGCCCGTGCATCCGGCCGGTCGTCCCGTGTGTGAGGTTCCCCTGCTCGAACAGCGTCACGTCGAGTCCGCGCATCGAGAGGTCCCGAGCGATACCGATCCCGGTCGAGCCGCCGCCGATGATCGCGACGTGTGGTGTCGAGGACATCTGCTTCCGTGGCCATTTGGCTCCCGCCCACTTTATTTTATCGACGCTTCCAACCGGTCAGTAAACCTGACAGTCGATAGTGAGATTTTGACGGGTAGTCCACAGTCCATCCGTTTCTTTTCCCGGTAGACGGGGCTGAAACCCCACAAAACGGCGGAAACACCCCTTTCGATGGGGTGTCGAGACAAATCTTTACTCTTTGCACCCTTTTGATAGTAACCTTTATTGTGGTTCGCGGTATTGTTTACCGAGACGGCGGCAATTATCGTAAATTGTCGTCGGTCGGAGGACACACAGATGGCAGACACCTACGTCGGTGCGATCGACCAGGGGACCACAGGCACGCGGTTCATGGTCTTCGACCACGACGGGTCGGTCGTCGCCAACGCATACGAGAAACACGAACAGATCTACCCCGAACCCGGCTGGGTCGAGCACGACGCTGCCGAAATCTGGGAGAACACCAAATCCGTCGTCACCACCGCACTCGACGAGGCCGGCCTCGACGCCGAGCAACTCGAGGCGCTGGGCATCACGAACCAGCGCGAGACGACGGTCGTCTGGGACGCCGAGACGGGCAAGCCGATCTACAACGCCCTGGTCTGGCAGGACCGCCGGACCACCGACCGCGTCGAGGAGATCCAGGAGGAGGACAAGGTCGAGTGGATCCGCGGCAAGACAGGCCTGGAGTGTGACGCCTACTTCTCGGCGACGAAGGTCGAGTGGATTCTCGACAACGCCGACCCGATCAAGCTCCAGCGGCTCCGTCCCGAGGACGTCCGGGACCGCGCCCAGGACGGCGAGTTGCTGATGGGCACCATCGACACGTGGCTCATCTACAAGCTCACCGGGAACCACGTCACCGAGGTGTCGAACGCCTCGCGGACGATGCTGTACAACATCCACGACCTCGCGTGGGACCACGAACTCCTCGAAGAGTTCGACGTCCCCGAGTCGATGCTGCCCGAGGTCCGTCCCTCCAGCGACGAGGAGACGTACGGGTCGACCGACGCCGACGGCTTCCTGGGCGCGGAAGTGCCTGTCGCCGGCGCGCTGGGCGACCAGCAGGCCGCGCTGTTCGGCCAGACCTGCTTCGACGAGGGTGACGC
>CAZUWC010000115.1:0-6336 GCA_964623935.1 uncultured Halobacteriales archaeon | reverse complement strand
TGACCGGGACGTGTCACAACCGTCATATCCGCAGAGGCCCTACCCGCGTCCGTGACACAGTGGGTCGAGAACCCCGAGGGCGGCCGCGAGCGGGGCCCCGCCGGACTCCTCCGTGCGTGGGGTGAGGTGCTCGTCCGTCCCCGGTGGTTCTTCCGGTCGAAGGTCGCGCCGGGCGACCAGGCCCCGGGTGTGACCTTCGCTGTCGCGGTGGTACTGGCCGCCGAAGCCACCCGGATCGGACTCTTCGGCGGCGGCTACCCCGTCGTGGGCGGCCAGCCGACGCTGTCGGCGGTGCTGTGGGTCCTGCTGGTGACGGTGCTCGTCGCGCCCGCCGGCATCCACCTCGTCGCGGCGTTGCAGACACTCCTCCTGATTGGGGCCGTCGACGAGCGCGCCGGCGTCAGCGAGACGGTGCAGGTCATCTGCTACGCGCTCGCGCCCTGCGTCCTGGCGGGCGTGCCAAACGTTGCCGTCCAGGCGCTCGCGGCGGTGTGGGGTGGGGGATTGCTCGTCGTCGGGATCGCGACTGTTCACGACCTCTCGCCGCTGAAGGCTCTCGCCGTGGCGGTCATTCCCGGCGTGCTCGTGTTCGGGTACGGCTTCGGCGGGAACGGGGCGGTCCTCGCAGTGTTCGAGGGCGTTCGGACGGCCGTGTAGCCAGACGGCGCTCATACTGTCGGCTATAAGCCCGTGAGCAGTTTCGCCCCACCCGGGGCGCGAAATCGCTCACGAAGTTATAGCCGACAGTATCAGGGACGGCGGAAGGTATAGGAGAGCGTCTCGTCGCCGGTGTCGAGTTCGACGGTGACCTCGCCGCGCTCGTGGTCGAACACCAGGCGGTCGGCCGGGCCCTCGAAGGAGTGCAGCGGCATGCCGGAGTCGACCCGGCCGTCCGGGAGGACCGTGAAGTGGGTCACGCCGGGGAACTCGCAGGCCAGCGACCCGTCCGAGCGCTCCCGGAACGCGCTGCCGGCGAACCGGTCGAGTTCACTCCGTAGCGACGCCCCGTCCGAGAGCGGGACCACCACAGTGTCGCCGTCGACCGCCGGAGTATCTTTCATCGGTGGTCCTACGGGCCGAACACACTTGACCGGCACGCCCTCTTGTAACCGCGGTACACGGACCGGCGGAATCGGTGAGCCGACCGGTGGTGGTTCGTTGCGTTTAAATAGGCCGGGCGGAGAGATACTGGTAGCTCGTGTAGGGGCACCCGCCCCGAGTCCGCGACTGCGGGCGAGCTTACCAGGCACCGCGTGTCGTGGTAGCCAAGCCTGGCCCAAGGCGCAGGGTTGCTAACTCTGTGGCGCAAGCCTCCGGGGTTCGAATCCCCGCCACGACGTGCACACACCACATACCCATGAGTGCAGAAGACCAAGCGGACGAGGACGACGATCTCAGGTACTTCGTCCGCATCGGCCAGACAGACCTCGACGGCACCAAGTCCGTCGAGCGGTCGCTGACGGAGATGACCGGAATCGGTCGCCGGGCGGCACGCCTCATCGCCGAGAAGGCGGGCGTCGACCGCCGGGAGACGCTGGGCACCCTCGACGACGACGACATCGACGAGATCGTCGCCCTCGTGGAAGGGTTCGCCGAGGAAGTCCCCGAGTGGCTCACGAACCACCGCAACGACTTCTTCGGCGGCGAGACCACCCACGAGACCGGCAACGACCTCGAACTGACGCGGCGCCAGGACGTCAACCGCATGAAGATGATCGACTCCTACAAGGGTGTCCGGCACAAGCGCGGCCAGAAGGTCCGCGGCCAGCGCACCAAGTCCACCGGACGGACGGAGGGCACCATCGGCGTCAACGTCGAGGCGATCAAGGAAGAACAGGAAGCAGAAGAGGAGGGTGAGGACTGATGGCACTCGGTAGCAACACCAAGTTCTACGAGACGCCCAACCACCCCTACCAGGGCGAGCGCATCGCCGAGGAGTCCGGCCTCGTCGGCAAGTACGGCCTCAAGAACAAGGAGGAACTCTGGCGCGCCGAATCGGAGTTGCGGACCTACCGGCGCGAGGCACGGAAACTCCTGGGCCGGTCCCAGGGCGACGCCGAGGCAGCAAGCGTCGAGGGACAGGAGTTCCTCGCGAAACTGAAACGCCAGGGGGTCCTCTCGGAACAGGACTCGCTGGACGACGTGCTGTCCCTGGACGTGACGGACGTCCTGGAACGGCGTCTCCAGACGGTCGTCTACCGGAAGGGCTACGCCAACACGACCGCCCAGGCCCGGCAGTTCATCAGCCACGGCCACATCGTCGTGGACGGCCGCCGCGTCCAGACGCCCTCCTACACGGTGTCGGTCGCCAAGGAAGACACGGTCGGCTTCGACAGTGCGTCGCCGCTGACAGACGAACTCCACCCCGAACGAGCGGAGGATCAATAATGGCAGACGAGAAATGGGGCATCGCCCACGTGCACGCGTCGTTCAACAACACCATCATCACCATCACCGACCAGACGGGCGCGGAGACGCTCGCCAAATCGAGTGGCGGAACAGTGGTGAAACAGAACCGCGACGAGGCCTCGCCCTACGCGGCGATGCAGATGGCCGAGGAGGTCGCCGAGAACGTCCAGGCCCAGGGCATCGAGGGTGTCCACGTCCGCGTTCGCGGCCCCGGCGGGAACCAGCAGCAAAACCCCGGGCCGGGCGCGCAGGCGACAATCCGCGCGCTGGCACGTGCCGGTCTGGAGATCGGCCGCATCGAGGACGTGACGCCGGTCCCCCACGACGGGACCCGGGGTCCGAAGAACGCAGGGTTCTGACCATGGAGGAGTACGACGTCCAGTTCGTCGACAGGGACGACCGCGAGGCCCGCTTCGTGGTCCGGCCGATCACGCCGGCCTTCGCAAACGGCATCCGCCGTGCGATGGTCGCGGACGTGCCGACGTTCAGCATCGACACCGTCCGCTTCATCGAGAACTCGAGCGTGATGTTCGACGAGCAGATCGGCCTCCGACTGGGGCTGGTGCCGCTGACGACGCCGCTCGGGGAGTTCGAGGCCGGCGACACCGTCACGGTCTCGCTGGACGTCGAAGGGCCCGACACCGCCTACTCCGGCGACATCGTCTCCAGCGACGCGATGGTCGGACCCGCCGACGAGAACATCCCCATCATCGACCTGAAGCAGGGCCAGCGCCTCGAAATCGAGGCCGACGCGGTCCTCGACACGGGGCGCGAGCACGCCAAACACCAGGGCGGCGTCGCCGTCGGCTACCGGCACCTCCAGCGCGTCGAGGTGGTGGGCGACCGGCCCGAGTTCGCCGAGGACGAGTCCAACATCCTGCGCGGGGTCATCGAGGACGACGGCGAACTCGTCCCGACGGAGGAGTTCGACAACGACCTCACGAACCGGTACCCCGGCAAGGAACTCGACGTGCAGGACGTGGCGGACGCCTTCGTGTTCCACGTCGAGACCGACGGGTCGGTGTCTGTCGACGAGCTGGTCGAAGCGGCCGTCGACTCGATAGAAGCCCGCGCGAACGAACTCAGAGAGGCCGTCCAGCTATGAGCGGCCACCGTCCCCTCGACGCGGCGGGGCCGTCCCCGAGTGGCGGGCGACGGCCGACGCCGCTATCGGCACCTTCGGAGAGCGAGGTGTGCCGGACCGAAAGCGGTTTGAGGGGACGCGAAATACTGGCAGATGCGAGCAGGGATAGCCAAGTCAGGCCAACGGCGCAGCGTTCAGGGCGCTGTCCCGTAGGGGTCCGCAGGTTCAAATCCTGCTCCCTGCACTTTTCAGGAGGAACGACATGAGCAAGACGAACCCGAGACTGCGCAGTCTCATCGCCGACCTGAAGTCGACCGCCCGCGAGGCCGGCGGCGACGTCTGGGGCGACGTGGCCGAGCGCCTCGAGAAACCCCGGCGGACACACGCCGAGGTCAACCTCGGGCGCATCGAGCGCTACGCCAGGGAGGACGAGACGGTCGTCGTCCCCGGCAAGGTGCTCGGTTCCGGCACGCTCCGGAAGGAAGTGACGGTCGCCGCCGTCGACTTCTCGGGCACCGCCGAGACGAAAATCGACCAGGTGGGCGAGTCCATACGGCTGGAACAGGCACTCGAAGACAACCCCGAGGGCGCGAACGTGCGGGTGATCCGATGAGCGTCGCGGAGTTCGACGCCGAGACGGTGATCGACGCCCGCGACTGCATCCTCGGTCGCGTCGCATCGCAGGTCGCCGAGCGCGCACTCGAGGGCGAGCGCATCGCCGTCGTCAACGCCGAGCGCGCCGTCGTGACCGGCCGCGAGGAGGACGTCGTCGAGACGTTCCGGGCCCGGCGCGAACAGGGCTCGGACCGGGGTCCGATGTACCCCAAGCGGCCCGACCGCATCCTCAAGCGGTCGATCCGTGGCATGGTCCCCTACAAGCGGCCCCGCGGCCGCGAGGCGTTCGAGAACGTCCGCGTCTACGTGGGCAACCCCTACGGCGACGACACCGACGCGGTCGTCCTGGAGGACGCGTCGCTGGACCGCCTCTCGACGATCAAGTTCGTCCCGCTGGGCGAGATCAGCGAAAAACTCGGAGCCACCAAGACATGGTAACGAACACGTCAGGCAAGAAGAAGACGGCGATTGCACGGGCGACCATCCGCGAGGGCGACGGGCGGGTGCGCATAAACTCCCAACCGGTCGAACTGGTCGAACCGGAACTGGCGCGCCTCAAGATGCTCGAACCGTTCCGCATCGCGGGCGAGGAACTCCGCGAGGACGTCGACGTCAGGGTGTCCATCGAGGGCGGCGGCGTCATGGGGCAGGCCGACGCCACCCGGACCGCCATCGCGCGCGGCCTCGTCGACCACACCAACGATGCCGAACTCCGGGACGCCTTCATGGAGTTCGACCGCTCGCTACTGGTCAACGACGTCCGCCAGTCCGAGTCCAAGAAGTGGGGCGGCCCCGGCGCACGGGCCCGCTACCAGAAGTCCTACCGGTGATACCATGATGGTCCCAGTCCGGTGTTTCACCTGTGGCAACGTGGTCGGCGAACACTGGGAGGAATTCAAGGCCCGGACCCGGGAGGTCGACGACCCCGAGAACCCCGAAGCGGTGCTCGACGACCTCGGCGTCGAACGGCACTGCTGTCGCCGGATGCTCGTCTCGCACAAGGACCTGGTCGACATCGTGGCACCCTATCAATGAGCATGGCCAATACAGACAACCGCTACGAGAAGGCGCGAATAATCGGCGCACGGGCGCTGCAGGTCGCCTACGGGGCGCCCGTACTCGTCGAGACCGAAAACACTCAGCCCATACTCATCGCCGCCGAGGAGTACGACGCCGGCGTCCTTCCCTTCACCGTCCGCCGGGGTGACGCCGAGTGACGCTGGTCACGGATGTCGCCTTGCGGCGGGTGCTGGACTCGCGTGGCAACGCGACCGTCGAGGCCGATGTCCACACGGAAAGCGGCGGCTTCGGCCGGGCGAAAGCGCCCTCCGGGGCCAGCACCGGCGAGTACGAGGCCATCGAACTGCCCGTTGACGAGGCCATCGCCCGGGCCCGAGAGGACGCACTCCCGCGACTGGTCGGCGACGTCTACGCCGGCGACCAGCGAGCCGTCGACATGGCCCTGCACGCGGCCGACGGGACCGACGACTTCTCCCACATCGGCGCCAACAGCGCCGTCGCGATCTCGATGGCCGCCGCAAAGGCCGGCGCCGACGTGGCCGGCCTCCCACTGTTCCAGCACCTCGGCGGGACCTTCCGCGGGAACACCTTCCCGGTCCCGCTGGGTAACGTCGTCGGCGGGGGCGAACACGCCGCCGAGGCGACCGACATCCAGGAGTTCCTCGCGGCGCCGGTCGGCGCACCCAGCGTCGAGGAGGCCGTCTTCGCCAACGCCGCCGTCCACGACGCGGCCGCCGACATCCTCGCCGAGCGCGGTGTCGCCTGCGGCAAGGGCGACGAGGGCGCGTGGGCCCCACCCATCGACGACGCGGAGGCCTTCGAGGTGATGGCACAAGCGGTCGAGTCCGTCAGCGACGACGTCGGCTTCGAGATTCGCTTCGGACTCGACATGGCCGCCGCGGAACTCTACGACGAGGAGGCCGGCGGCTACGTCTACGGGGACCGCGTCCGCGACACCGACGAACAGGTCGAGTACGTCGCGGGCCTCGTCTCCGAGTACGGCCTGGCCTACGTCGAGGACCCCTTAGACGAGGACGACTACGCCGGGTTCGCGCGGCTGACCGACCGCGTGGGCGAGGAGACGCTGGTCTGTGGCGACGACCTGTTCGTCACGAACGTCACGCGCCTGGAGCGGGGCATCGAGGAGGGTGCAGGCAACAGCATCCTCGTCAAGCCCAACCAGATCGGGACGCTCTCGGACGCGGTCG
>CAZUWC010000114.1:0-6402 GCA_964623935.1 uncultured Halobacteriales archaeon | reverse complement strand
GTCCCATAGTTTGGTTTGGTACTCCATAGCAGAATTTCCATCGGGTCAGTATGACCGAACGCCGTCTCCGTGCCGCCCGCGAACTGTTGCGCTCGCTGAGACACGATGGGTGTCTTTTTGAGGACGATACGCGACATCCCGACCATGGGAAAGACAGCCACAGCGCTGACGAGACTGGTGCTGGTCGCGGTACTCCTGACGGGGACCGCGGGCGTTGCGGCCGCACAGTCGACACAGGCCGGCGGGAGCGTCGTCGTCTCGGAGGGGGAAACCGTCGACGACCTGCGCGCCGCCGGCGGGACAGTGGTGGTCCGTGGCACCGTCGACGGCGACCTGCGCGGCTACGCCGGGACGGTCATCGTCGAGGAGTCCGGCGTCGTGACCGGCGACGTCCAGGCCTCGGCCGGGAGCGTCGTGGTCCGGGGCACCGTCGAGGGCGACCTCGAGGGCGCGGCGGGCTCGGTCTCCATCACGCCCCAGGGCACCGTCGGCGGTGACGTCTCGGTGGCCGCCGGCGACCTCACGGTCGCGGGCACCGTCGAGGGTAACGTCAAGGCCGCCGTCCAGCGCCTCGAACTCGCCGAGACGGCCTCGGTCGGCGGCTCGGTGCAGTACAGCAGCGACGCGGAACTCGACCGCGCGGAGGGCGCGACCGTCAGTGGCCAGGTCTCGGCGGTCGACAACCTGTCTGTCGACAGCGGCGCCGGCGACTTTCTATCGGGGCCCGCCGGACTCCTGTTCGGCGTCTACGGCGTGGTCGCGACGCTGGTCGTCGGGGCCGCCCTGCTCGTTGCCGTCCCCGAGTTCGCGGGGTCTGTCGCGACCGAGGTGCGCGAACACACGCTCCGGTCGGGCGGTGCGGGCCTGGGCGGGCTTGTCGGCATCCCCATCGGACTGGCCGTCGTCGCCATCACGATCGTCGGCGCGCCGCTAGCACTGCTCGGACTGATGGCCTTCGGGCTCCTGGTGTTCACTGGCGCCGCGCTGGCCGAGTACGCCGCCGGCGTCTGGGCGCTGTCGTACACCGACGTCGAGAGCCGGTGGGCCGCGCTGGTCGTCGGCGTCGTCGTCGTGGGCGTCCTCTCGCGACTCCCGTTCGTCGGGACGCTGGTCAACCTCGTCGTCTTCCTGTTCGGGTTCGGGGCCGTCCTCGTGTTGCTGTCCCGCCGGTACCGACGGTACCGGGCCGGGACGTCCGGCGGGGCCGGCCCCGCGTCGCCGCGGGGATAGCCACACCGCGTTCGGCGTTTCCGTCTCAGAATCCGAGCCAGTGTCGCAGGGCTTTCGGGAGCGTCGTGAACGGCGCGAGCAGCGCCGACGGCGAGAATCCGGCGTCGGGGTTCTCGGCACGCTCGAAGGCTTCCGCGAGCGTCTCCCGGTCGACGTGTTCGACGGTGCCGGAGTGTTCGCGCCGGCCGGCCCCGTCTGCCACGCGCAGGAGGGTGACCGTCCCCGCGTCCGTGCCGACCACACGATAGACGCCCGCCGGGGTCGGCGCGTCCGGGCCGGCACGGAAGTGGTCGTGGATGTCGACGCTCATTCGTCTCGCGTCAGGCGGTCGTCGCCGTGTCGTTCGCGCAACTCCGCGAGCAGGGCCTCCCCCTCGGCGACGCGGGGGGTCTGCTCGGCGTAGGTGTGCTCGAACATCGAGGCCGGATCCGACTCGAACGCTTCGGCGCGGTCGATCAACTCACCCACTTCGTCCTCGATTTCGGTCTCGATGTCCTCTATGCGGTCGTCGTCGAGCAGCCCCCGCTCCCGGAGGAACGTCTCCATGCGCGGGATGGGATCTTTTTCCTCCCACCGTTCGAGTTCCTCTTCGTCGCGGTAGACCGAGGGGTCGTCGACGGTGGTGTGGGGGCCCAGCCGGTACATCACGGGTTCGATAAGCGTCGGCCGCGTCGCGCGGCCAGCGGCGTCCTCGGCCGCCTCGCCGGTGCGTGCGCGCTCGACGGCCTCGCGGGTGACCTGGTAGACCGCCAGCGGGTCCATCCCGTCGACGCGGACGCCCCGGAAGCCGTAGGCCTGCGCTTTCTGTGCGAAGGTGGCGCTGGCGGTCTGGCGGTCGGTCGGCACCGAGATTGCCCACTGGTTGTTGTTACAGAAGAAGACCGCGGGCACGTCGAACACGCCCGCGAAGTTGAGCGCCTCGTGGAAGTCGCCCTCGGAACTCGCGCCGTCGCCGAAGTGACACCCCACGACGCAGTCGTCGCCTTTCAGTTTCGCCGCCCACGCCATCCCCGTCGCGTGGGGGAGATGGGAGGCGATGGAGATGTTGATGGGGAAGACGTGCCGGTCGGGGAGCCACTCGTTGCCCGCCTCGTGGCCCATCCAGTACAGCAGGTACTCGTGGGAGAGCCCGCGGACGATGGGCACGCCGTGCTCGCGGTACTGGTAGCAGAGCCAGTCGTCCTCGCGGAAGGCGTGCGTGGCGGCGACCTGGGCGGCCTCCTGGCCGGCAAGCGGCGGGTACGTCCCCATCCGTCCCTGCCGGTGGAGCGAGGTGGCCCGCTCGTCGAGGTGGCGGGCGAAGCGCATTCCCTCGTACATCGCGACCAGCGTCCCGTCGTCGATGTCCGGGACGGTCGCGTCCTCGTTGACCTGCCCGTCCTCGTCCAGAATCTGCACCGTCTCCGGCGGCGTCGGCCCGGTGCTCATCGTTCGAGACGACAAACGGCGGGCCGGTAAAAATGCCTTGTCCCCTCCTGTCCCGCAGCCGTCAGGCGTGCGCTGGCTCCCGGCCCGGTGTGGCTTCGGGTCCGGAGCGCTCGGCGAGCCACTCCGCCCAGGTGACCGAGCCATCCGACCGGCCGGGGCGGGTCGCGTGCCCCTCGCGGAACGCGCTTGCCGTCGCGCCCGGGAGCGGCAAGCGGACGACTGGCCGGCGGAGTCCCCGTGACTCGCGGTACGCGACGGCCACGTCGCGGACAGTCAGCACTTCCGGGCCACAGAACGGATCCACGCGTCCACTCGCATCGGGGGTCGCGAGTCCGACGATTTCGTCCGCGACCTCGGCGACTGCGACGGGCTGAATCCGGAATTTCGTCGGCAGCGGCCACACGGGAAGCCGCGCGACGGCACCGAGCAGGTCGTCGACGAACTCGTGGAACTGTGTGGCCCGGATGATCGTCGCGGGCACGTCGCTCGCTTCGATGGCCCCCTCGGCGGCCAGTTTACACTCGTAGTAGGAGTAGGGAATCTCCTCGATACCGACGATGGACGGGTAGACGAAATTCGAGACGCCGGCCGCGGCTGCCGCGTCGGCCAGTCGTTCGGTTCCCTTGACGTCGACCGCCTCGGTGTCACCCTGCGGCGCGGACGCACAGTGGACGACCACGTCGACGTCGGCGACGGCGGACTCGACGCCGGTCCCCTCGGCGAGGTCGAGTTCGACCCACTCGATACCGTCTCCGGCCGGCGGCCGTTCCTCGCCCTCGCCCTCGGCCGACGGGTCGCGGCTCGCCGCACGGACCTCGTGGCCCGTGTCCGCCAGCCGTGAGCGCACGGCGGTCCCGAGGCGCCCGGTCGCACCGGTCAGGAGTATCCGCGCCATGTACGGGGGTTCGATCGCCACCGGCGAGTGTCTGCTGCCGGACCTGCCCGGCGGATTTAACTTCCCCTGTCGGGACACTACCCCCATGCAGCACGTCCGGGTTCGGGTCACCGCCCACGGACGCGAGCGGGAGATCCACCCGGTGTACGACCTCTGGGCGAACGCGTCGTTCGTCGGGTCCGCGAGAGCGCTCCAGTGGAACTACACGGAGGGTGCGCTGGGCATCCTCCACTACGCGAGGGGCGACGCCGACGCCTTCGAGGACGCGATACTGGACTACGACCTCGAACGGGCGGGCGAGGACGCGTTCTACGTCTACATCAGGGACAGCACGACCGACCCGCTCCGGGAGATGTTCGGCTCGCTCATACTGTCGGCTATAACTTCGTGAGCGATTTCGCGCCCCGGGTGGGGCGAAACTGCTCACGGGCTTATAGCCGACAGTATCACCGCGGGCGGGCTGATCATCGTTCCACCGATCGTCTACCACGAGGACGGCTGGGTGACGCTGTCGCTGTTCGGCCCGGACGAGGAGATCCAGGCCGGTCTCGCGGGGATTCCCGAGCCCGTCGAGGTCGAGGTTGACGCGGTCGCGGGGCTGGCGTCGTTACGGCCGACCGTCGACGCGGGTCTCACCGATCGCCAGCGCGAGGCGGTCGAGGCGGCGCTGGAGCTGGGGTACTACGAGGTCCCGCGAACTGCCGACCACGAGGACGTCGCCGCCGCGCTGGCGTGTGCGCCGAGCACCGCCGCCGAGCACCTGCGGAAGGCCGAATCCGCGCTCCTCCGGGCGTACTTCCGGCGATGACGGCCGTCGCTACTCGTCTGGTCAGTCCTCGGCAACGCCCCTATCGAGCACCTCGCGTACCTCCCGCACGAACGTCGGGAACCAGTGTAAATCCTCTTGCAGGTGTCGGTAGACGCGTTCGTCGTCGATGTCGTGTCCGTACGTATGTGCGAGAACGTTTCGGAAGCGAGCAGCCTCCTGCATCGCCTCGGCCGTCTCTTCCGAAAGGAGGGATCGTCGTCCGAGGCGTGCGAACATCTCGGCGTTGGCGTCCGGTACGTCCCTGGATGCCGCTTTGAGAAGCAACTCGGCGATGTCGATACACGCTTCGAGGGCAGTCTGGAACTCACGCTCGACGATCGATCGCTGTTCGCGGTCCCCGAGATAAGCCGCTTTCTCCAGGGACTGTTTGCGCGAGAGGACGATCACCGCTTCCTCGATGTACTCGACTTTCTCGACGACGCGGATTTCGGTTTCCTCGTCGAGTTCGATCAAACGAGTTCCTCCAGTCGCTCCAGAGCCTCGTCGAACCGCTCGCGGCGCTCCCGTGGCGTCGAGCGTTCACGTTCCGCCTCGAACTGCGCTGCCAGCTCCGCGGCGCGGTCGGGACCACCGACGAGCAGGCGGCCCTCCTCCAGCGCCGAGTACCCGACCGCCGGTCGCACGTCCGCGAGGTCGACCACGTCGATGTCGTCGGTGCCGAGCGCACCCGAGAGGGCGACACCGAGGGCGAGTCGTGCCCGGAAGCGGTCCTCGACCGAGGGCTCGAACTCCACGGCGACATCGATGTCGCTGTGTGCACCCGCGGTGTCACGTGCCCGGGACCCGAACAGGACGCCGAGCCGGACCGGTTGGTCTTCGAGCACGTCCCGAACCGTCGCCGCGATTTCGTCACCTCCCGCTCGCATATGATCACTTACGCGCGTCTCGGATATAAACAGACGGGGCGACAGCTCCAGGAGCCACAGCTGTCCGTCTCAATCGGCCGGCGTCACGTCCGTGACCGTCCCGACGCCCTTCGAGCGTCCCTCCCGGAAGACGAACCGCTGGCCCTCCTCGACGAGGTAGGGCCGGAACTTGAACCGGACGCGAGCGTACCCGGTGTCCCCGGGGAGCAGTTGTCCCCCGTCGGGATAGAACGCGGCGGCCTCGCTTATCGTCTCCAGGTGGACGACGGGCTCGTAGCCCGCGCCGATGTGGGTCGGGTGATTCAGCACCATCACCTCGGCCTCGAACTCCCGGACAGGGTCGGGGTCGGCCCCGCGGGGGAGCAGCACCATCCCGCGCTCGATGGCCTCCTCCTGGACGCCCTTGAGTGCGATGCCGACGATGCGGCCCGCGCGGGCCTCGTCGACGCGGTGGTAGTGCATCTCGATGGAGCGGACCTCCACGTCCACGAAGCGGCCGTCGGGCATCGGGCCAAGGAGGAGTTCGTCGCCGGCCTCAACGCGGCCCGACTGGACCGTCCCGGAGGCGACTGCACCGACGCCGGTGACGTTGTAGGTGCGGTCGACGTACATCCGGAACTGCTCGTCGGCGACGGCGTCGCCGGTCTTCGGAAGCCGTTCGAACAGTTCGTCGAGGACGTCCAGCCCCTCGCCGGTGACCGCGCTGGTCGTGACCACCGGCACGACGGTTTCGGAAATCTCCTCGAGTGCCGCGTCGACGCCGTGGCGCTCGACCCGCAGTGGCGACTTCTCGACGTCCCGCAGGAGGCGCTCGACCTCGCGTTCGACCTCGCGGACGCGCTCCTCGCCGACGAGGTCCGCCTTTGTGATGGCGACCATGGTCGGCAGGTCCGTCGCCAGCAGGATGCCGAGGTGCTCGCGGGTGGTCTTGGTGGGCCCGTCGTCGGCCGCCACCGTCAGCAGGCCGTAGTCGAGTTTCTGCCCCACCAGGCCGCGGATGGTCGTCCGGAGCCAGGGCTCGTGGCCCACCGTGTCGACGAAGGAGACGAGGCGGTCGGCCTCCTCGACGACGCGGGCGCGGTCGTCCTTGCGGTGGGGGTTGTCCATCCGGACCGGGCCGTCGTCGTCGAAGCCGTAGACGCCGTACGAGAGGT
>CAZUWC010000113.1:0-6455 GCA_964623935.1 uncultured Halobacteriales archaeon | reverse complement strand
TCCGGATCAAGGCCCACGTCAACCAGATCGGCGACATCGAGGCCCCCGAGGTGACCTTCGAGGAGATGCTCGAACACACAGAGGACAACGAGGTGCGGTGTGCCCACCCCGAGACGGCCGAGGAGATGCGCGACGCCATCGACCAGTACCAGAAGGAGGGCGACTCCATCGGCGGCTCGGTCTACTTCGAGTGCCGGGGCGTCCCCCGGGGACTGGGCGCGCCGCGGTTCGACGGGATGCCCGCCCGGCTCGGCCAGATGATGATGGCCGTCCCGGCGACGACGGCCTTCGAGTTCGGCCTCGGCAAGGAGGCAGCCGAGGTGCGGGGCGTCGACCGCAACGAGGACTGGGCCCTCGACGACGGCGAGTCCCGTCCCGAGGTCGAGAGCGAGGAGGGCGATCCCGTCCCGGTCGGCAACGACCACGGCGGGCTCCAGGGCGGGATCACGACCGGCGAGCCCATCTACGGCGAGGTGACCTGGCACGCCCCCACATCCATCCCGAAACGGCAGGAAACCGTCGACTGGGAGACCGGCGAGCGCAAGGAGATCCAGGTGGTCGGCCGCCACGACCCCTCGCTGCCGCCGCGTGCCGTCCCGGTCGTGGAGGCGGTGCTGTACTGTACGGTGCTGGACTTCATGCTGCTCGGCGGGCGGATCAACCCCGACAGGCTGGACGGCCGGCCCGGCGAGTACGACACCGACTACCACCCCTCCAGTCCGATCGACGATCCGGACGACGCCGACACCCGCGCCGAGTCCCTGGAGGAGTGAGACGGCCGAATGGAACGACTCCCGCTGTCGAACGCCGCCTTCGAGGGCGACAACAACGCCTACCTCTTCGCCGACGGGTCGGAGACGACGCTGGTCGACACCGGCGACTGGATGGAGACGACACAGGAGCAACTCGAGGCGGGACTGGAACGACACGGCGTCGGGTTCGGCGACGTCGACCGGATCTTCCTGACCCACTGGCACGCCGATCACGCCGGCCTGGCGGGAGAGATCCAGGCTGCGAGCGGGGCCTCTGTCCACGTCCACGCGGCCGACGCAGCGCTGGTCGCCGGAGACCCCGACGCCTGGGAGGCCGTCGAAGCCTCGATGGAGGCGTGTTTCGAGACGTGGGGGATGCCAGAGCAAAAGCGGGCGGTCCTCCGGGAGGTACTCGCCGACCTGGATGAGATGGGACAGATACCCGAGGTGACAGCCTTCGAGGACGGCTCGACGTTCAGCGTGAACGGGACGCAACTCGACGCCGTCCACGCTCCCGGCCACGCTGCCGGCATGTGTCTGTTCGAAACAGGTGAGGAGGTGCTCTCCGGCGACGCGCTCCTCCCGAAGTACACGCCGAACGTCGGCGGCGCGGACGTGCGCGTCGAGAACGCCCTGGCGGCGTACCTCCGGACGCTCGACCGGATCACCGAGGCCGACTACTGCCGGGCGTGGCCGGGCCACCGCGACCCCATCGACAACCCCAGCGCGCGTGCGAGACACATCGTCGATCACCACGAACAGCGCGCCTGGCGGGTTCTCGACGCACTCGAGCGACAGGGACCCTGCGACGCGTGGACGGTGAGTGCCGACCTGTTCGGGACCCTCGATAGCATCCACATCCTGCACGGACCCGGCGAGGCCGACGCCCACCTCACACACCTCGAATCGGCCGGTGCAGTCGTGCGCTCGGGGCGCGAGTACCGGCTGGCCGAGGATGTCGCCGACCGACTCGACAGCCGGGAGGACCGTCGGTGGCCACTGGAGCGGTGATCCGGCGCCGCGACGCACCGGACCGCCACACTGGCCGACCAGGCCGGTGACAGCAGCGGTGCCGACAGCGAATCACGCTCCACCGCGCAGTCGAGCGCGTCGACGGTGTCCCGTCTCACGGGACCTGTTCACAGACCCGGTCGTGCAGGCGCTCGCGGACGCGGTGGCTCGACTCGGCGTCGACGCGGACCTCGATCACCCGTGTCCCGTCGGTTCCGAGCGACGCCTCGACGGCCTCGGCCAGCGCCGGCCGGTCGGCCACCCGCTGGAACGCCAGGTCGTAGAGGTCCCCGGTGGGATCGAACTCCAGGCCGTGGGGCGTCTTGAACTGCTCGGTGAAGGGCGGATCGAACTCCTCGATCGGGAGCGTGTGGAAGATACCGCCGCCGTCGTTGTTGACGAGCACGACCGTCGCGTCGACACCGCACCGGCCCAGAGCCAGCAGCCCGTTCATGTCGTGGTAGTACGCGAGGTCGCCGGTCACCAGGACGAGCGGGTCGTCGGTCGCGGATCCGGCACCCAGCGCCGTCGAGGTGACGCCGTCGATACCGCTGACACCGCGGTTGCCAAGCGCCGTGACCGCGGCCTCGCGGGGCCGCCCGAAGCGGTCCAGGTCCCGGACTGGCATGCTGTTGGAGACGAACAGCGTCGCCGGGTCGGGCAGCACGCGCGTCACCTCGCGAAGGACGGCGCCCTCGAAGAACGCCTCCCGGCAGGCGTCGGCGACGAGCACCCAGTAGCGGTCCTCGGCGTCGGCGAACCGGTCGCGCCACTCCTCGGTGCCGGCGCCGGTCACGGTGTCTGCGAGACGGTCGAACAGACGGTCCGGAGCCGCGGCGACGAGGTCGGTCGCGGTGAACTCCGCCTCCCGCCAGTCCCCGGCCGGGTCGACGACGACCTGCCGGGTGTCGGCCTCCCGGAGGTAGGTCCGCAGGACTTTCGAGGTCGGAGAAGCGCCGGTCCGGAGCACGATGTCGGGATCTGGCCACTCTTCGGCACCGTCGAGATAGGAGTCGTAGCCCCCGCAGACGGCACTGGAGACGTGCGGGCCAAAGCGGTAGCCCGACAGCGGGTCCGCCAGGACGGGAAAGCCCGTTGCGTCGACGAACCGGGAGACGGCCTCCCGTGTCGGGCCCTGCGTGCCGGGGTCAGCGGGTCCAGCGACCACGAGTCCCCGGGAGGCCGACTCGACCGCGTCGGCGAGCGACGCGACGTCTGCCTCGCCGGGTTCGAGATGACCGGCCGACGTCCGCACGAACGGACCGTCGCGTCCGTCGACTGCCAGCGGTGCCTCTGCCGGGAGCGATCCGGGGACGTCCCCGGGCACGGGCGTCGGCTCGAGGGGTTTCTCGAACGGGACGTTCAGGTGGACCGGCCCGGCAGGGGTCCGGGTCGCTTCGGCGACCGCACGGCCCGCAGTCACGCGTAGCGAGCGCAACGCCCGGGCCTCCGGCTGGGGTTCGGGGAGCGTCCGGTACCAGCGGACGGCGTCGCCGTAGAGTTTCTCCTGGTCGGTGGTCTGGTTGGCGCCGCTGTCCTGGAGTTCGGGCGGGCGGTCGGTCGTGAGAACGACCAGCGGCACTCGTCCTTCGGTCGCCTCCAGTACCGCGGGGTGGAAGTTCGCCGCCGCGGTGCCGGACGTGCAGACGACCGCGGTCGGGCGGCCGGTCCGTCGGCCGCGCCCGAGCGCGAAGAAGGCACTCGACCGCTCGTCTATGTGCGAGTAGACTGTCACGTCGGGGTGGTCTGCGAGGGCGACGGTCAGCGGCGTCGACCTGCTTCCCGGCGTGAGACACGCGACGTCCAGGCCGGCGGCTGCGAGTTCGGCGACCAGTATCTCGCCCCAGAGCGTGTTGCGGTTGGGCGCCGTCATGCCAGGATGTCGCGCATCGGGCCGTACTTGAGTTGCAGTTCGTCCCACTCGACGTCGGGGTCGCTGTCGGCGACGATACCAGCGCCGGCAAACAGCGTCGCGGTTCGCTCGCGGGCCAGCGCCGACCGGATGGCGACCGCGAAGGTTCCGTCGCCGTCCGCGTCGAACCAGCCCACCGGCGAGGCGTACCACCCGCGGTCGAACGTCTCGGTCTCGCGGATGATGCGAAGCGCCGTGTCCGGGGGCAACCCGCCGACTGCGGGCGTCGGGTGCAGCGCCTCGACCAGCGAGAGGACGTGTTCGTCCCCGTGCAACTCCGCACGGATCGGGGTCTGGAGGTGCTGGACGGTCGCGAGGCGGCGGACCGTCCGGGTGCCCGTCGTCACCTCTTCTGCCACTGGCGCGAGCTGGTCTCGGATGGCGCCGACGACCAGTTCGTGTTCGTGGACGTCCTTCCCGCTGTCGCGCAACTCGGCGGCGAGCCACTCGTCCTCGGCGGTGGTCTCGCCCCGACCGGTCGATCCGGCCAGCGCTTCCGTCCTGACCGTGCGGTCGCGCAACGTCACGAGCCGTTCGGGTGTGGCGCCGAAGAACGTCCCCGCGCCGTCGGGCTCGAAGAGGAACCGGTGACAGCCCGGATACGCCTCGCCCAGCTCCGTCAGCGCACCGGCGACGTCGACCGGCCCGTCGAGATCGACCCCGAGCGCCTGTGCGAGGACGACCTTCCGGAGGTTCCCGGCGCCGATCTTCCCGACGGCGTCGGTCACCTGATCGCGCCAGCCCTCCCTGCCGGGGGTCGGGCGCTCGACCCGGATCCCCGGCGTGCCAGCACGGACGAGTTCGGGGAGCGTCGAGAGGCGCCGCTCCCACCGGGTGAGCCGTTCGTGCAGGCGCTCTGGGCCGTCCGTCGACACGGCGGTCAGCCACGCGCCGTCGGCCGTCAGCGAGAGCTGTACCTCGGGGAGCACGAACAGCGCACCGGGAAAGCCGTCCCACGTCGCGCCCGTGTGGTCGTCGTGGAACGCGAACCCGCCGTACAGCCGCGGACGCGCGCCGTCGGGCAACTCCCCGGCCACCGACAGACCGTCGAAGAGGTGTGTCGCCCGGGCGCGGACGGTCTCGAACCGGTCGGAGCCGTCGGCCACCACCGTCGCCGCCGCCCCGCCCGCCACGATTGTCGACGTGGCGTCGCTCCAGGCGAACCGCGGCGTCGCTACCGCTCCGAGAAACGGCCGGATCGGGGCGTCCGCGACTTCCCGGCCGCCGACGACCGCTGGCGTGGAAGCCTCACGGCGCTCGTCGCCGCGCGCTCGCTCCATCTGGCCTCCGTTAGGAGTCCGGACGCTTGAGCCTGACTATAGCGGTGCCACCCAGCCACGCCGGCGGGACCGGCCGGTGACAGTGACCGACAGCGTTTTTCCCGCCCTCCGCCTGGAAGTGGACGTGCATCTCCGCGGTGTGGTCACCGACGTGGGCGAGACGCGGACGGTCGACACCCAGTACGGCGACCGCGACCTCGTCGAGGTCGGACTCCGACCCGACCGCGGGCGCGGCGATCCCGTGACCGTCACGCTCTGGGGGAAGTGGACCGAGACCGGTGAGTACCTCGAGAGCGGGATGGACCTCGCGGCCTACGACGTCGAGGAGCGCGAGTACAGGGGCGAGACACAGTACACCACCGGCGAGGGAACGAGAGTCGTCGTCGAGCCGGACTTCCTCGTGGACGTGACGGACGTCCGCCAGTGGGTCCAGTGTCCCCGGCTGTACTACCTGAACAAGATCGGCGGGACGCCCCTCGCGGAGCCGGTCGTGAAAGGGACCATCGTCCACGAGGTCTTCGGCGACCTGTTGCGCGGACACGACCGCGAGACCGCCGTCGAGGAGCGCGTCCGCGAGGCGGGCCTGGAACTGGGACTGCTCGGTGCCGACGCCGACGCGATGGGCGCGCGGGTGGAACAGCACGCCAGCGCGATCGAGGGCTGGCTCCGGCAGGGGACGCTGACCGACCAGGACGGGTGGCGCTCCGAGCAGACACTCGTCAGCGAGCGCTACGGGCTGAAAGGCCGGGCCGACGCCGTCCGCCGGGGGACGCCGGTCGAACTCAAGACCGGCAAGAACACCCGCCGGGAACCCCGCTTCCAGGACAAGGTCCAGGCGGCCTGCTACGCGCTGATTCTCGGCGAACGCCGCGGGGACCCGCCCGAAACCGGCACACTCCTGTACACGAAAAACGCCGCCGTCGACCGGGCCGAGGAGTCGGGTGACCTCTCGCCGGCCAAGGACTTCTCGATCGGACCGGGACTCCTGGAGTTCGTCCTCCGGACGCGCAACGAACTCGCGGCGATGGAACACGACGTCTCGGTGCCGACGGGCTACGAGGGCGACGCGAAGTGCGAGTACTGCTTCGAGCAGGACACCTGCATGGCCGTCTCGGGCCGTCTCGACCAGGAGTCGAAGGCCGGACAGGTCGGTTCGCCGGTGCCCACCGAGGAGCGGGCGTACTTCGACCGGTACTACCGTGCGGTCGAGGCCGAGCGCCGGGCCGTCCACCGCGAGTACGCGAAACTCTGGGAGCAGTCGAGCGACGAGCGGGCAGACGACGACCGCGCGCTCGTGGACCTGGAGCCGACCGAACGGCGGGAACTCGCGGGCGGCCGCTGGGAACTGCGCGCCCGCGGGACCGGCGCCGTCTCCAAGATCAGGGAGGGCGACCTCGTGCTCGCAAGCGACGGCGACCCCGTCCGGGGCGAGGCGGAACTGGCCCGCGTCGAGCGGTTGGAAGGCGAGGTCCCACGGACCTCGGAAGGCGCGAGCGGCGG
>CAZUWC010000112.1:0-6469 GCA_964623935.1 uncultured Halobacteriales archaeon | reverse complement strand
ATGGAGCGAAACGTACTGGAAGACGAGACCGAGCAAACATCACTGTACCACGGCACCGGTCTCGGGCTGTGGTTCGTCAGGCTGATCACGTCCCGTTCCGGGGGTACTATCCACGTTGCGGAGAACTCCCCGACTGGTACTGTTATCGGGATCGAATTCAGCCAGTGAAGTACGATACGACTGATATCGCTTTCTGTCGCCGGCAGTATTAGGAACATACTTCCGGCTCGGTGCCCCACCTGATGGTATGGACACATTCACGGTCAGCGGCCGGTGGCAGGCACGCGACGGCTGGCAGGGCTTCGAGAAAAGCGTCGAGGCCGAGAACGAGGACGTCGCGGCCGAGTACGTCTACGCCGACTTCGGCTCCAAGCACGGCCTGAAGCGCACGCAGGTCGAGGTTGCGGAGGTCGAGGCATGAGCCTCGGTGGCGGCGGCGACTCGCAGTTGCAGGAACTCGCCCAGCAACTCGAGGCCCTCGACCAGCAACGCGAGAGCCTCGAGACGGAGGTCGAGGCACTCAGGGCGCGACAGACCGCAATCGACGAGGCCATCGAGGCCATCGGAGAGATCGAGACGGGCTCGACCGTGCAGGTCCCGCTGGGCGGGGGCGCGTACGCCCGCGCCACGATCGAGGACATCGACGAGATCGTCGTCGAACTGGGCGGCGGCTACGCTGCCGAGCGCGACCAGGCGGGGACCGCCTCGACGCTCGAATCCAAGAAGGACACCATCGACGAGCGCATCGAGGGCGTCCAGGCCGAGATCGCGGAACTCGAGAGCGAGACCGAGGAACTCGAACAGCGGGCCCAGCAACTCCAGGCCCAGCAACTCCAGCAGGCCCAGGGGCAACGCCAGCAAGACGAGTAGGCGATGTTCGACGGACTGCAGGACAAACTCGAGTCGTTCACGAGCGACGTCGAGGCCGACGCCGAGAACGTCGACCCCGAAGCTATCGAGGCCGACGCCGGGGCGGAAGGAGACGCACCCCGCGAGGCGGACGGGGCCGACAGTGGGGCAGCCACCGCGACCGAAGAGACACCCGCGGGCGAGGACGCGGGCGACGACGCGGAGGGCCGCGGACTCAAGAAGCGCGCGAAACTGTTCGCCACCGGGAAGACGATCGTCGACGAGGCCGACCTCGAAGCACACCTGGAGGAACTGGAGTTCGCGCTCCTGGGCAGCGACGTCGAGATGAGCGTCGCCCAGGAGATACTGGCGGGTGTCGAGGAGAACCTCGTCGGTCAGACCCGCCGTCGTCTCTCGAGTACGGGCAACCTCGTCCGGGACGCGGTGCGGGAGGCCGTCTACGACGTCATCAGCGTCGGGCAGTTCGACTTCGAGGAACGGATCGCGGACGCCGACAAACCCGTGGTCATCATCTTCACGGGTGTCAACGGCGTCGGCAAGACCACCACCATCGCCAAGCTCGCCGACTACCTGGAGGCGCGGGGCTACTCGTCGGTGCTGGCAAACGGCGACACGTTCCGGGCGGGGGCCAACGAACAGCTCGAACAGCACGCCGACAACCTCGGGACGAAGGTCATCTCCCACGAGAAGGGGTCGGACCCGGCGGCGGTCATCTACGACGCCGTCGAGTACGCCGACGCCAACGACGTCGACGTCGTGCTGGGCGACACCGCCGGCCGTTTGCACACCAGCGACGGGCTGATGGACCAGCTCGCCAAGATCGACCGCGTCATCGAACCCGACATGACGCTGTTCGTCGACGAGGCCGTCGCCGGCCAGGACGCCGTCAACCGCGCCCGCGAGTTCGACGACGCCGCAGCGGTCGACGGGACCGTCCTCACGAAGGCCGACGCCGACCAGCAGGGCGGGGCCGCCATCTCCATCGCCCACGTCACTGGCAAGCCCATCCTCTTTCTGGGGACCGGCCAGGACTACGACGACATCGAACCGTTCGACCCCGAGCGCATCGTCGACGCGCTGCTGGACGGGGCGTAGCGGCCGCTACGCGGCCCGACGACCGGACGCTGGCCGCGACGCTTATTTATCGTTCCTCCAACATCGATACGACAACGCCAAACAATGTCAGTTTCAGGACAACCCACGTCCCTGTCGGTCGGGGAGGAGGTCACGGTGCTCCACGTCGACGACGACCCGGACGTACTGGAACTCACCGCCACCTACCTCGAACGGGCCGAGGGGCGCTTCGAGGTGGTCACGGCGAGGGGTGCCACCGAGGGACTCGAGCGCCTGGCCGACCGGGACGTCGATTGCGTCGTCAGCGACTTCCAGATGCCCGCGATGGACGGCCTGGAGTTCCTCGACGCCGTCCGCCAGTCCTATCCCGACCTCCCTTTTATCCTCTTTACCGGGAAGGGCAGCGAGGAGATCGCGAGCGACGCCATCTCGGCCGGCGTCACCGACTACCTCCAGAAGCGAACGGGCACCGACCAGTACGACATCCTCGCGAACCGCGTCGCCAACGCCGTCGACCGCCACCGCACGGCCAGGGAACACGCCCGGGTCCACCAGGCACTCGAGACGGCAACCGAGGGGATCGCTATCCTGGACGCCGAGGGGTGTTACGTCTACGTCAACGAATCGTACGCGGACCTGTACGGCCGGTCGCCCGACGACCTGGCCGGCGAAAGCTGGGAGGTCCTCTACCCCGACGAGCAGATCGAGCGGTTCCACGAGGAGGTCCTCCCGGAACTCGACGAGGAGGGGGAGTGGACGGGACGGAGCCGCGGCCTGCGGGCCGACCGATCGACCTTCGTCGAGCAGCTCTCCCTGACTGGCCTGTCTGACGGGGGGCACGTCTGTGTCGTCAGGGACATCACCGACCGGGTCGAGCGCGAGCGGGCACTCCAGCGCGAACGCGACCGCGCCAGCGCGCTGTTCGAGAACATGGCCGAACCCATCGCCTACTACGAGTTCGACGGCGAGACCCCGGTCGTGCGGGACCTCAACCAGGCCTTCGAGGAGACGTTCTGCGCCGAGGCCAGCGAGGCCGCCGGAGAGCCCCTCGACGAGTTCCTCGTCCCACCGGAGTACACCGACGAGGGCCAGCGGATCAACGAGCGGGTCCGGGCAGGCGAGATCGTCGACCGCGAGGTGATCCGGCTGGCGGCCGACGGCGAGCGGACGTTCAATCTGCTGTCGGTGCCGCTACGGCCCGGCGAGAGCGGCGAGCGCGGGTTCGCAGTCTACACGGATATCACCGACCGCACCGAGCGCGAACGACAGCTCCAGCGCGAGCGGGACCGCTACCAGTCGCTGTTCGAGAACACCAACGACGCGGTCGCCTGGACCGAGTACGAGGGCGAGATGCCGGTCATCAGGGAGGCCAACCCGCGGTTCCGGGAGCTGTTCGAACCCGAAGGCGAGGAGGTCGTCGACCGGGCCCTCGACGAGGTGGTCACCGACGCCGAGAACCCGGAACGCAGGGAGCGCGCCGAAGAGATCAGCCGCCGCGTCAAGCGGGGCGAGCACGTGCGGGGCGAACGCAAGCGCGACACCGTCGACGGACCGCGGACGTTCATCTGGGAGGCCATCCCCCACACGCCACCCGGGGCCGACGAGGTGACGAACACCCACGCCGTCTACACAGACATTTCGGAACAGAAAGCCTACGATCGCGAACACGAACAGTACGAGACACTCGTCGAGACCGTCGGGGACCCGATGTACATGCTCGACGCCGAGGGGTCGATCACGATGGTCAACGACGCCGTCGTCGAACAGTGGGGCTACTCCCGCGAGGAGTTGCTCGACATGCACGCCCGGGACGTGATGCCCGAGGCGGACTACGAACGCGGGACAGCGGTCATCCAGGGCCTCCTCGCGGACGAGGACCGCACCTGGGGGTCCTTCGAGATGGAGTCGATCACGGCCGACGGCGGGAGGCTGGTCAACGAGAACAAGATCGGCGTCATCGTCGAGAACGGCGAGTACGTCGGGTCCGTGGGCGTGTTGCGGGACATCACCGAGCGCAAGGAACGCGAGGAGGAACTCGAGGAGAGTCGCGCGCGGTACCGGTCGCTGTTCGAGAACCATCCACTGGTCATCTGGGAGGAGGACTTCTCGGGGGCCATCCCCACCCTCGAAGAGATCGCGGCCGAGGTCGACGACGTCGCGGCCTATCTCCGGGAGAACCCCCGCGAGATCGACCGCCTCCTCTCCCACGTCGAGATCATCGACGTCAACCAGAACGCCCTCTCCTACTACCACGCGCCGTCGAAGGAAGTGTTGATCGAGAGTCTCGGGGACCTGTTCGCCGAGGAGAGCTACGAGGCGCTGGCGGAGACGTGGGCAGCCATCGCGGCCGGCGAGACGCGGTTCCGCGGCGAGACCGTCGCCCGGACGCTCGACGGCGAGCGCCGGAACGAACTCTTGGACGTGTTCGTCCCGGAGGCGTATGCCGACGACTACTCGCGGGTGTACGTCTCGGGGGCCGACATCACCGAGCGCAAGGAGCGCGAGCGGGAACTCGAACGGAAAAACGAGCGCCTGGAGGAGTTCACGTCCGTCGTCTCCCACGACCTCCGGAACCCACTGAACGCGGCCAGCGCCCGCCTCGAACTGGCCAGCGAGGACTGTGACAGCCCCCACCTCGGGAAGGTCGCCGACGCCCACGAGCGCATGGAGACGCTCATCGGGGACCTCCTGACGCTGGCCCGCGAGGGTGAGACCGTCGCCGACGAAGAGCCGGTCGACCTCGCCGCGGTGCTGGAGGCGTGCTGGGGGACGCTCGCGATGGAGGGGCCGACACTCGCCGTGGAGACCGACGCCACGATCCGTGCCGACCCCGACCGCCTCCGGCAGTTGCTCGAGAACCTCCTGTCGAACGCGGCCGAACACGGCGGCGAGGACATCATCATCACTGTCGGCGACTGCGAGGGGGGCTTCTTCGTCGCGGACGACGGGCCCGGCATCCCCGCAGACGAGCGCGAGGGCGTCTTCGATGCCGGCTACTCCACCTCACAGGAGGGGACTGGATTCGGTCTCACCATCGTCAACCGCATCGCCGAGGCCCACGGCTGGACGGTGTCGGTCACCGAGAGTGCCGACGGCGGGGCGCGCTTCGAGATTACCGGCGTCGAGGCCGTGGAGTGACGACCCCCGGACGCTCCGCCCGACCACGTTCGGGTATAGTGATTGCTGTAAGTCATTGCCGGATCGACCGAACGCTGTCGTGCGGTCGTACCGGTAAACAGTTACAGCAATCACTATATGCCGGAAACAGTTTCCCCTATCGGGGACAGATCGGGCGGTCACGCCGCCATCCCGGCGGGACAGACCGCCCGACTCCGTCGCGTCCGTCCCGTCCGCCGTGGCGAGGGTGCGCCTCGCGGTAGGGGTAATATCACCCGGTAGGAGCGAGGGGTGGCGGGTTTGGCCGTGAGGGCGCGGGTCAAGTGGGCCGGTCTCCTGGGAGGGGTACGAGCAGCGGTCGTCTCCGGCGGCCGACTGGGAACACACATGAACACAGTCGAACGATGGAAACAGGAGAAACACCCGCTCGACGTCATCGAGGACGTCAAGGAGTACGCCAGCGAGGGGCTGTCCTTCGACGAGATCGAGGCGCGCGCGGGTGACGGCGAATGGGAGCGACTCAAGTGGGCCGGCATGTACGCCCACGGGGTCCAGCGTGGCTACTTCATGATGCGGACCAAGGTCCCCGGCGGATACCTCACCCCCGACCAGGCCGAGGTCATCGGCGAAGTGGCCGAGGAGTACGCCACCGCACCGGCGGAGTACGGCGGCGAGGAACAGAACGAGGTCTGGGGCGACGCCTTCCTCGACATCACGACACGCCAGGACATCCAGAAACACTGGGTCGAGGTCGAGGACGTCCCTGCCATCTGGGAACGCTACGGCGAGGTCGGCCTGACGACCATCCAGGGGTGTGGCGACTCCGCCCGGAACGTCCTGGGGTGTCCCGCCGCGGGCCTCTCTCACCACGAGGCGTTCGACGCCCAGCCCGTGGTGGAGGCCGTCTCGGACTTTTTCACGGAGAACCGCGAGTACGCGAACCTCCCCCGGAAGTTCAAGATGACGATCACGGGCTGTACGCACGACTGCGGGCAGTCCCAGATCAACGACGTCGGGCTGACGCCAGCCAAGAAGGAACTCGAGGGCGAATGGCAGTACGGCTTCCACGTCAGGGTCGGCGGCGGCCTCTCGGACGGCCCGCGGATGGCCTCGCCGCTGGACGTGTTCGTCCCGCCCGAGGACGCCGTGGAGTTCACCCGCGCGGTCGCACAGACGTTCAAGGAACTGGGCGACCGGTCGAATCGCGGCGTCTGCCGGATGCGGTACCTGGTCGAACAGATGGGGGCAGAAAAGTTCGAGGAGGCGGTCCGGGACCGGACGAGAATCGAGTTCCCCGAACGTGGCGTCGACCTCACGGAGGGGTACACCGGCGACCACGTCGGCGTCCACGAGATGAAAGCGGAGGGGCTGACGTACGTCGGGTTCAACGTCATCGCGGGCCGGATGG
>CAZUWC010000111.1:0-6475 GCA_964623935.1 uncultured Halobacteriales archaeon | reverse complement strand
GCGGGCACCTTCAGCCCGAGCGTGTCGATGTCCAGTTCCGGGAAGACGGTCTCGACGTCGGGACCGTGGTGGGACGGGAGTTCGACGGGGTCGGGGAGGATGTCGTTGATGGGGCCGCGACCGCTCTGGGCGGGGTCGCCGCCCCGCCGGACGAGCGTCACGCGGGCCTTCTCGACGCCGTAGGCCTCGCGTAGCGGCGCAAGCAAGCGGGCGAGGCCGGTCGTGTTACAGGAGACGACGCGGACGAGGTCCGCCCCGCCCACGGCGTCGAAGTTGGCGCGGGCGGTGAAGGAGGCGTCGACGACGTCGGCGTCCTCGCCGCCCTGGAGGAGCGCGGGCGTGTCGTGTTCGCGGTACATGGCGGCGTTCTCCGCGCCGACGCCGGAGGGGCAGGCGTCGACGACGACGTCGCTTGCGGCGACCAGTTGTTCGACGCCGCCGGCGATCTCGATGCCCGCCTCCTCGAAGCGGTGTCGGCGCTCCTCGATGGCGGCATAGAGGTCGTAGCCCTTCTCGACGGCGCCCTGGGCCTCGAAGTTCGGCCGCGTCTTGGCGACGCCCAGCACCTCCATGTCCGGCTGTGCGCGGACGGCGTCGGCGACGCGCTTGCCGATGGTGCCGTAGCCGTTGATGCCCACCTGCATGTGCGCGGGCTTGGCCACTTGCGGCCATAGGCGTTGTGATAGGCGCCGTGGGAACCGACCAACATTGATGACAGCCCCCGACCAACTGTGGCCATGAAGGTCGGAATCGTCGCCGACACCCACGACAACATGGACGTCATCGGGGCGGCAGTCGACTGCTTCGAGGGCCGGGCAGCGGCGGTCGTCCACTGTGGCGACATCGTCGCGCCCTTCGCCGCGACCCCCTTCGACGCGGACTTCCAGTTCTACGCCGTCCGTGGCAACAACGACGGCGAACCCGCGCTGGGCAACACCGTCCGGGAGTTCGGCGCGTACCTCGGGGAGATGGGGAAACTCTCCTTCGAAGGAACCTCCTTCGCCGTCTACCACGGCACGAGCAAGCCCATCGTCGACGCCCTGGTCGACTGCGGGAACTTCGACTACGTCCTCCACGGGCACACCCACGAGCGCGCCGAGGAGGAAGGGGACGGGACGGTCCGCATCAACCCCGGCGGCATCCCCACGGACGTCGACGGGGGCGAACCGCCGGCAGGCGTTATTCTGGATACGGAGACGGGCGAGACGGAGTGGCACGACCTGCGGTGACCGACTGGGTACGCGGCGGCCCGGTCACTCCCGGGAGCCACGGCCCTGCCGGCGGTCACGGTATATCGCGACCGCGAGGCCCGCGAGTGCCACGAGGGCGATGACGGCGAAGGGCCCGCCGACGACGACCGCTGCGGACTGGACTGTGCCGCTGCCCCCCACGACGATGAGCACGGCCGCGATGACCCCGACGAGTGCCGCGAGGACCGCCCGCAACGACGCAGAGGGGTCCGCGCGCCGCGAGGTCAGCAACGCGAGGCTGCGGGTCGCGGCGTCGGCCGACGTGATGAAGAAGGTGATGACCAGGAGGAGGAACACGACCAGCAGGAGGTCCCCCAGCGGGACGGCGTCGAAGACGGGGAACCCGGCGGCCGGGATGCCGACCCCGTCGATGACCCCGAGCACGTCCGCCGTTCCGGTGTGTTGCAACGAGAGGGCGGTCCCGCCGACGACGACGAACCAGGTCAGCGTCGCCAGCGACGTCGCGCCCACCGAGGCGAGCACCACCGTCCGAATCTTCCGACCCCGGGAGATGCGCGCGAGGAAGAGCCCGACGAAGGGCGCCCACGACAGCCACCACGACCAGTAGAAGACCGTCCAGGCCGAGAGCCACTCCCCGCCGCCGGTCGCGCCGTAGAGGCTCATCGGGACGAACTCGGTCACGTAGCCGGTGACGGCACCGGCCCCGGTCGACGCGACGAGCCCCAGCGGCCCCAGGAGCGCGAGCGCCCCGAGGAGGGCGAGAAAGGCGACGCTGTTGAGCCCCGAGAGGCGGCGCATCCCCCGGCGGACGCCCGTCACGGCCGAGACGGCGAAGATGACCGTCAGGCCGGCCACCAGGAGGGGTTCGCCGCCGGCGAGGTCGACCGGCCAGCGGTACTCGATGCCCGCGAGGAACTGCGCGCCCAGAAAGCCCAGCGTCGTCGACAGTCCACCCAGCGTCGCCACCACCGCGAGGACGTCGACGAGGCGCCCGAGCGGGTGTTCGACGGCGCCCTCGCCCAGCAGCGGGACGAGCACCGACGACACGCGCAGGGGCGCCCCGCGGTTGTACGCCGCGTAGGCGACCGGGAGGCCGACCGCGAGGTACACCGACCACGCGGAGACGCCCCAGTGGAACAGGGTGTACTGGAGCGCCCCGGTGACGGCGGCGTCCGACTGCGCCGCGGCGTCGAGGTACGGCGGCACGGTGTCGTAGTGCAACAGCGCTTCGACGGGCCCCCAGAAGACGATGCCCGCCGCGATGCCGGCAGAGAAGAGCATCCCGAGGTACGCCGGCAGCGAGAACTCCGGGGTCGCCTCTTCGCCGCCGAGGCGGATCCGCCCCCAGGGGCCAGCAGCGAGGACGACGGCCGCGAGGACGAACGTCAGCACCGCGACGAGCAACAGCCCCCGGCCGGCCCCGAAGACGACGGACTCGAGGGCGGACACTGCCGTCACCGTCTGCTCGGGAACGGCCAGGAAGCCCACGACAACGACGGCCGCCAGGGCCACGCCGGGGACGAACACCGGGGGGTCGACCTCCTCGCAGACCTCCCGACCCCGGGCGGTGAGCCACTCCCCTGCGGAGACGCCGACCCACGTGTCGTCGCCCGTCCCACCCGTCCCGCCCGCCAGGCTGGCGGTCCGGTCTGGGAGTGCGGCCAGCAGCGTCAGCACCGCGCCCGCGAAGGTCAGCCCGAGGCCCAACAGCGCACGACCGCTGATGAGCGCGCCGACCGTCGCCGGCAGCAGGAACGCCGCGGCGACGAGCGCGCCCGTGACGAGCGCGCCCGAGGCCAGCAACAGGAGGCCGAGGCCGAACGGCCCCTCCGGGTCCCGACCGCCGGTCACGCGCTCGACCGCCACGGTCACTCACCCCCTCCCGTCGGTGACTGTTCGCTCGCGATGCCCGCGTCCGGGTCGTCAGGCTCGGTCTCCCCGCGAGTTCCCGACTCGCCCGCCTCGTCCCCCGTCTCGTCGACCAGTTCCACGCCGGTGAACTCGAAGCGCGCCCCGCCGTCCTCGCTCTCGGTGACGGCGAGGTCCCAGCCGTGGGCGGTCGCGATCTCGCCGACGATGGCCAGCCCGTAGCCGGTGTTGCCCGATTCGGTGGTGAACCCGGACTCGGTGACCTCCTCGCGGACGTCGGCGGGGATGCCGACGCCGTCGTCGCTGACTGCGAACCCGTCGGGCAGCGGCTCCACCCGGACGGTCAGCGAGGCCGGGTCGCCCTCGGCGCCGTGTTCGACGGCATCCTCCGGAGTCTGCGACGGAGGGTTCGTGGAGCCATGCTCCACGGCATTCCGGAAGAGGTTCTCGAAGAGGTTCGGGAGGCGGGACTCGTCGGCCAGCATCGCGGCGTCGCCAGCGACTTCCAGCGTGGCCCCGCCCGTCTCGACGTTCCCCCAGGCGTAGGACGCCGCGGCGTCGAGGCCGACGGGGGCCAGTTCCTCCTCCTCGACGTCCTGTCCGTCGCGGGCCATCGACAGCAGGTCCTGGATCATCGTCTCCATGCGCTGGTGCTGGCGTTTCACCTTCCGGAGGCTCTCCTCGTCGCCGGTCTCTATCGCGAGGTCGATGTGGCCCATCGCCACGTTCAGCGGGTTCCGGAGGTCGTGGCTGACGAAACTGACGAACTGGTCCAAGCGCTCGTTGGTCCGGGCGAGTTCCCGTTCGCGCTCGACGCGGTCGGTGACGTCGCGGGCGTTGATGACGATCCCCTCGACGGCGGGGTCCTCGACGAGGTACCGCGCGATGGCCTCGATGGTGCGGGTCTCGCCGCTGGCGGTCTCGAGACACACCTCGAACCGGATGCGGTTGCTCCCGGCCGGGTCGGTCCCGGTCCCCTCGAGGACGCGCCGCCAGGTCGCCGCCGCCTGCGAGGGGGCCTCCTCTGCTACCGTCTCGGCGCCCACCGGCGGTTCGCGGTCACCGTCCTCGACCAGGTCCTCGAAGGACCACCGGCCGGTGAGGTCGTCCGGGTCGTAGCCCAGGACGCGCTCGACGGAGGGGCTGGCGTAGTCGACCTGGCCCGTCTCGTCGAGGACGAACACCATGTCGGAGGAGGCCTCGATGAGCCGCCGGAACCGCCGTTCGAGGCGGACGCGGTCGGTGACGTCCCGGACGGCGAGCAAGCGCCCGGTGGCGCGGCCGGCCTCGACGCGCGAGACCGAGAGGTCGACGTACCGCCGGTCGTCCCCGTCGCCGACGGTGACCGTCTCGGTGACCGGGTCGCCGTCGAAGGATTCGAGCACCGAGAGGTCGGCGTCGAAGGCCGCCCTGGCGTCCCGGCCCAGCAGGCGCCCTTCCTCGCCGTCGAGCAGCGACCGCGCCGCCGCGTTCAGATCGACCACTTCGTTTGCCGCGTCCAGCAGGACGTACCCCTCGCCCATGTTCTCGACGACCGAGGACCGCGGGACCAGCACCAGGTCGAACAGGCGGTACTTGAAGATGCCCACGGCGAAGGCGACGCCGAGCACGGCCACCGACGGCGGTGTGAGGTTCACCGTCGCGGCCGGGCCGAGGTCTGCAAGCGAGGCGAGATTGGCCCCCGCAGGGACGAGGATGCCCGCGAGCAGGACCGTCGCCTGGCCGCGGTAGACGCGCCGTGTCCGGGCGATGAGGCCGACCAGCAACAGGGCGCCCGCGAACGCGACCAGGTACGAGTAGGTCCCGTGGACGGCCATCCACGGGCCGGGCGTCGCCGCGAGGACGGCGTACCCGCCGGGTGCAGTCGCGGTCGCCGTCTCGCGCCAGACGAGGCCGTGGCGCGCGTTCGTGACCGCGAGCGCGACCGTCAGCGCGGGCACGGTCCAGAGGGCGGCCAGTCGCGCCCGGGTCAGCCACGCCTCGCGGCGTGCGTAGACGAGCGCGAACGTACACCAGGCGGCCGGGACGACCGCCTCGCCGGCCATCGACACCGTCGCCCAGAGGTGCTTGCCCGCGAGGTCGGCGCTGGCGAACTGGAAGGAGTAGCCCAGCGTCCAGACCGCGGTCCCGAGCATCAGCGTCGCGAACGCTGTCACGCGGCGGTCCTGCCGGACCAGCAGGACGTACAGCAGGCCGAAGACGGCGAGCGTGGCAGCGACCACTGTCGAGAGCAAGAGTGGGTCCGCCCAGGGGGTCGATTGCCATACCATCCATCTCACCGGCCGGCGCCGCGTCGTCACCCCCGCTCGTTGGTGACAGATGTACACCGTTCGGATAAATCTAGCCCGCCGCTTATCATTTCCAATAACACCCCGGGTCCCGCGCCTCCCCGCCGTCTGCTCGCGGGTAACACCTTTCAGTTCGCTGCCCTACCCGTGAGGCATGAACAGTTCCCTGCGCGACCCGGCCGAGACGGCACTCTCCCAGTGCATGGGCCTCGAACCCGGCGAGTCCTGCTGTGTGGTCACCGACGAGGAGCGCCAGGCCATCGGCGAGGCGCTGTACGACGTCGCGAGCGAGACGACCGAAGCGGCGGTGCTGGCCCGCTACCCGCCGGGCGACCAGCACGGGGAGGAGCCCCCGGCGCCGGTGGCGGCCGCGATGGCCGGTGCCGACGTCGTGCTCGCGCCGACGACAAAGAGCCTGAGCCACACCGCCGCCCGCACCGAGGCCAACGAGGCGGGCGCCCGCGTGGCCACGCTTCCCGGGATCACCGATGGCGTCTTCCTGATGGGGCTGGACGCCGACTACGGGCAGATTCGCGAGGAGTGTCGCCGCATCTACGACCAGGTCGCCAACGCCGCGGAAGTGCGGGTCACCTCCCCCCAGGGAACCGACATCACCCTGGAACCGGGGTCGCGGGACTGGCACGAGGACACCGGCGTCGTCCACGACCCCGGCGGGATGACGAATCTCCCGGCCGGCGAGGTGTACGTCAGCCCCGAGACCGCCGACGGGACCGTCGTCGTCGACGGGACGATGATGCCCCACGGCCGCCTCGAAGACGGACAGGCCGTCGAATTCACCGTCGAGGGCGGCCAGGTCACGCACGTCGCCGACGACGCCCTCCGCGAGGCGGTCGAGGAAGCTGCCGCCGAGGCCGGCGACGCGGCCTACAACCTCGCGGAACTGGGCATCGGGACGAACGTCGCCGTCGCCGACCTCGTGGGGTCGGTCCTGCTCGACGAGAAGGCCGCGGGGACGGTCCACATCGCCATCGGCGACGACCACGGCATCGGCGGCGACGTCGAGGCACCCATCCACCTCGACGGCGTCCTCACGGAGCCGACGGTGTTTGCCGACGGCGAGCAGGTCGCGCTGCCGGAACCGGACCG
>CAZUWC010000110.1:0-6478 GCA_964623935.1 uncultured Halobacteriales archaeon | reverse complement strand
TACAAGGGCGTCCTCTACGGGCAGTTCATGCTCACCGCCGACGGCGTGAAGGTCGTCGAGTTCAACGCCCGCTTCGGTGACCCGGAGGCGATGAACACGCTGCCCGTCCTCCGGACCGACCTGCTGGACGTGCTGGTCGCGGCCCGCGAGGGGGAGTCGCTGCCGAAACTCCGCTTCGAGCGCCAGGCCACCGTCTGCAAGTACGCCGTCCCCGCGGGGTACCCGACCGACCCCGAGTCGGGGACGCGGGTAGCCATCGACGAGGAGTCGGCGGGCGAGGCGCTGCTCTACTACGCCAGCGTCGACGAACGCGAGGACGGCATCTACACCACCACCTCGCGGTCGTTCGCGGTCGTCGGCGTCGACGACTCCATCACCGAGGCCGAGGCCGTCGCCGAGGAGGCGCTGGCGGCCGCCGGCGAGGAGGGACTGCGAGTGCGCCACGACATCGGCACACCCAACCTCGTCCAGCGGCGCGTCGACCACATGGCGTCGTTGCGGGGCGAGTAGCGCGTGCCCGTGGCTGCCGGGCGACCGACGCCGCTGTCGCCGTGCCGATGAGAGTCAGCCACTACTTCGAGTGGGAGGAGTACATCACCGGCGGCCACGCGCAGTCGGTGCGCAACCAGCGCCGGATGCTCGACCGCCACGGCGTCGACTACACCACCCAGCCCACGCTGGCGGCCGACCTCCTGCACCTCAACAACATGGGGCCGCGCTCGGTCTACTACGCGAAGCGGGCCCGCCGGGCGGGTGTCCCCGTGGTGGCACACGCCCACCAGACCGCCGAGGACTTCCGGGAGAGTTTCGCCCTCTCGAACCTGCTCGCGGGGCCGCTGAAACCCTACCTCTCGTATGCCTACGGGCTCGCCGACCACCTGGTCTGTCCCTCGGAGTACACGGCGGCGGCCATGGACGACTACTGTGCGACCCCGCGGACGGTCATCTCGAACGGCTTCGACCCCGAGAAACTGGCGGGCTACGAGTCGTTGCGCGGCGAGTACCGCGACCGGTACGACCTCGACCCGCCGGTGGTGTTCATGGTCGGGCACGTCATCGAGCGCAAGGGGCTGTCGGCGTTCGTCGAGACCGCACGCCGGCTCCCCGACCTGGATTTCGCCTGGTTCGGTTACCTCAACCCCGGCGGGGGGACCTTCGACCGGGTCCTCCGGAGCAGGCAGACGACCAGGCTCGTCGAGAGCGCGCCCGAGAACTGCACCTTCACCGGGTACGTCGAGGACATCCGCGGGGCCTTCGGGGCCGGGGACGTGTTCTTCTTCCCGACGAAAAACGAGAACGAGGGGATGGCCCTCCTGGAGGCGATGGCCTGCGGGAAACCGCCCGTCGTCCGCGACATCCCCACCTTCGAGTGGCTCGACGACGGCACCGACTGCCTCAAGGCCGCGGACACGGCCGGCTTCGTCGAGGCACTGGAGCGTGTGACCGGGGACGAGGCGTTGCGCGAGGACCTCGGGTCCGCGGCAGCAGCGGCCAGCGAGGAGTACACCATCGAGGCGATCAGTGACGACCTCGTCGATCTGTACCGGTCGCTGGTCGGGGACGACGCGGCGTGACGGTATCGAGGCCCGTGGCTGGCCGTGTTTGTGGCGGACCGGACCGTCACGGTAAAACCTCGCCCAACCCTCGACCACTCATGGAGACGACCAGACACTTCGTCGCGACGGTCTACGTCGTCCACGACGGCGCCACCGCGCTCCACGAGCACGACACACTCGGGATGTGGCTCCCGCCGGGGGGCCACGTCGAGCGCGACGAACTGCCACACGTCACCGCCCGCCGGGAGGTCGGCGAGGAACTCGGGCTGGACGTCGACCTCGTCGCGCCCGAGGGCGAGATTACGTCCGCGACGGTCGCGTCCATCCCCCGGCCACAGCACTTCCTGCTGGAGGACATCGACGTCTGCGAGGGCGAGGTCGGCCACCAGCACGTCGACTTCGTCTACTACGGCCGGGTCGACGGCCGGGACATCACGCCGGCGGCGGGCGAACAGCCGGCGGCCGACTGGGAGTGGTTCACGGCCGACGCGCTGGACCGGCGGGCCGGGGACCTCCCCGCGGACGTCGTCGAGATCGGAGAGCGTGCGATCGACGCGGTGTAGGGAGAGAGCATCCTGCGACCGACAGGCGCGCGAAGCGCCGCCGTCGATCGGAAACGATCCTACCCGCCCCGTTCCCATTCGCGGGCCGACTCGACGGCCTCGGTCCAGCGGCCGTAGATCCGGTCGGCCTCCTCGCGGTCCCCGTCCGGCGAGAACGTCCGGTCGACCTGCCAGTTCCCGCGGAGGTCGTCAAGCGAGTCCCAGTAGCCGACCGCGAGGCCGGCGGCGTAGGCCGCTCCCAGGGCGGTGGTCTCGTCGACGACCGGCCGCGCGATGTCGGTCCCGATGACGTCCGCCTGCAACTGACAGAGGAAGTCGTTCTTCACGGCGCCCCCGTCGACGCGGAGACAGTCGACGTCGAACCCGGTGTCGGCCTCCATGGCCTCGACGATGTTGCGCGTCTGGCAGGCGATCGATTCCAGCGTCGCCCGGACGATGTGCTCGTCCCGCGTGCCGCGGGTGACCCCGAACACCATCCCGCTGGAGCGGCCGTCCCAGTGGGGCGTTCCCAGTCCCACGGCGGGCGGGACGACACACACGCCGTCGGTCGAGTCCACCGACTGCGCCAGTCTGGCCGAGTCGGCGGGGTCCTCGACGAACCCGACGTCTTCGAGCCACTCGATTGCGGCACCGGTCATGAAGACCGACCCCTCCAGCGCGTACTGGACGGGTTCCCCCGAGCGCTGGAACCCAACGGTCGTCAGCAGGCCGTTGTCGGACTCGACGGCCTCGGTGCCGGTTTGCATCAGACAGAACGACCCCGTCCCGTAGGTGTTCTTCACCTGGCCCGCGTCGAAACACGTCTGGCCGAGCAGTGCGGCCTGCTGGTCGCCCAGCGCCCCCGTGACGGGCACCTCGGCGCCCAGGAAGCCCTCGGGGTCCGTCGACCCGTAGGTCGCCTCGTCGCTGGAGGGACGCACCTCCGGGAGCATCGCCGCCGGGACGTCGAACTCCGCCAGCAGCTCCTCGTCCCACGCCAGGTCGTGGATGTCGAACAGCATCGTCCGGGAGGCGTTGGTCACGTCGGTGATGTGTTCGCCGGTGAGGTTGTAGATCAGCCAGGAGTCGACGGTCCCGAACAGCACCTCGCCGGCCGCTGCGCGGTCCCGGACGTCCGCGCGGCCGGGGTCGGCCTCGATGGGGTCGGCGTTGTCGAGAATCCACTCGAGTTTGGGCGCCGAGAAGTAGGCGTCGACTTCGAGGCCGGTCTTCGCCCGGATCCAGTCCGCCTCGCCGGCGGCCCTGCGTTCCTCGGCGCGGTCGGTCGTCCGGCGGTCGAACCAGACCTGTGCGTCACAGACCGGCTCGCCGGTCTCGGCGTCCCAGACGACCGTCGTCTCGCGCTGGTTGGCGACACCGAGTGCCGCCAGCTGGTCGGAGTCCAGCGCCGCCGTCGTGAGCCCGCGCGTGACCGCCCGGGTGACGTTCTCCCAGATCTCGACGGGGTCGTGCTCGACCCACCCCGGTCGTGGGGTGAACTGTTCGTGGCGCTCGTATGCGCTGGCGACGACCCGGCCGCCGCGGTCGAAGACCATGAACCGCGTCCCCGTGGTCCCATGGTCGACGACACCGATGTAAGTCCCGTCCATTGTCACTGCCGTGCCCTCGCTACGATGTCCGCACTTGCGCCCGTATCTATATAAATACCCGTACAGCTACACATCCCGGGGCGTCGACCGTCCGCCGGGCCCGAGTCGACGCCCTGCCGGATGGTTACCATCGGGCGTGGGGGGACGGCGATCATGTCACCCCCAGGACGCGGATCTCGAAGACGAGCGTCTTCCCCGCGAGTTCGTGGTTGAAATCGACCTCGACGGCGTCGTCGGTGACGGCGGTCACGTCCCCGTGGAGGCCGTTCGACGCCTCGACGTGGTCGCCGATCTCGGGTTCGTGCCCGACCATCGCCTCGAACGTCTCGGGGTCGTACTCCCGGACGCGGTCGGGGTCGTACTCGCCGTAGCCCGCCGCCGGAGGGACCCGTACCGTCGTTTCCTCGCCGACCTGTAGTCCGCGGGTGGCCTCGTCGAGCCCCTCGATGACCTCGCCTCTCCCGACGGTGAACGAGAGTGGCGTGGCTGCCTCGTCCTCCGCGGAGACCAGGTCCGCCTCCCGGGCGATTTCGTCCCGGGAGGTCGCGAAGACGCTCCCGTCCTCGAAGCGACCGACGTAGGCCAGGCGGACCTCGTCACCGGGTCCGACGCGTGTCCCCGTCATTGGAGGTCGTACAGGCGGCGGAAGGCGGTCGGCGGGAACCGCAACTCGACGCGGCTCGGGGGCCGACCCTTCCCGTCCTGGATTTCGGACTGGACGCGCTCGACGATACCCACTTCGGCCATCTCGTAGAGGAACCGCTTGACGGTGCCCGGCGAGAGGTCGACAGAGGGCTCGGAACTGATCGCCTCCGTCGTCGCGGTGACCGAGACGCGCTCCTCGGCGTCGAGGTCGACCAGTTCCCGGAGGACGAGTTGCTTGTTGGTCGGGAGTGCGAGCACGCGGCCGAGCGAAACCGCGGGCCAGGGAATCTCCTCCAGGGCCGCGGTGACGTCGTCCTCGGTGAGTCTGGACCGCTCGGCCTGGTCGGCGCGGTCGGCAGCGACGAACAGCGCCTGGAGCGCGTGGTGGGCGTTGCCATCGGCCCACTCCCCGACCCGGCGGACGAGCCCGTGGTCGAGGGCCTGCTGGGCCAGCCCCTCCGATGCCCGCGCCATCACCACGTCAACGAGCGTCTGCCGGCGGTAGGGTTCGATCTGGATCGTCGACCCGGTGTACTCGGTCAGCGCCACCGCCTCGGGGTCGCTCCGGCCGACCGCCAGCCAGCTCGCGTTGCTCGGGAGGCCCGCGAACAGTTCGACCAGTCGCTCGGGCTCGACGCTCTCGGGTTCGTCGACGTGATCGACGGCGACGACGACACCCGCCCGCGACCCGCCCAGCAGGTCGTGGAGGCGATCGCGGAGCTCACCGGTGCTGATGCCGTGCTCGGGGACCGGATCCTCGACCAGGGCGTCAAGCACGCTGTGGTAGAAGGCAAAGGGGCTGGTCTTGCCCCGCAGGTCCACGTAGACGAACCCCGGGGCCGTCGGCGAGGCGGTCCGGGTACTCGTGTGGATCACCGACCGCGTCTCCGTCGAGAGCCGTCCCAGATGCGCAAAGAGCGCCGTCACGACCGCCGACTTCCCGGCGCCAAAGGGACCGTGGACGTACGCGTTCGGCGGCAACTGGCCGTCGAACACGGGGTCGAGGTAGTCCAGCAACCGCTCCAGTGCCGGCCCGCGGTCGGAGGGCTCGTCGACGTGTGCGACCGGCGAGAGGGCCTGGTAGTCCTGGATCAGGCGCGGGCGGCCATCCCGACGTTGACGTCGCTCGATCCGCGCGTCGATGTCCATCTGTCTTTCCTTACTGGAGCTACCGTCCACGTGATAAAAAAACGACCGGTCGGGGACGGGGCGTTCATGACGGTGGCCCCCGGAGTAGCGGGTATGATCGACGAAACGGTGGCGGAGATCGAGCAGATGCAGACCCAGAGCGCCTCGGTCGTCGCCGTGAAGGCCGCCGAGGCGCTGGGGAGCCTGGCAGACCGGGAGTGGGCCAGCCTCGACGAGTTCTACCGCCTCGTCGAGCAGCACAGCCGCGCCCTCCAGCGCGCCAAACGCTCCCACGCGCCCCTGTACACCTCACAGCAGCGCATCGTCGAGGAGGTCACCGAGTCCGACGCCGGGACCGTCGCCGAGGCCAAAGAGCAGCTGCGGGCGGTCGTCGCTGCGGTCGTGGACGAGATCCAGTCGAGCAAGCGCCGCGCCGGCGAGCGGGCGGCCGAGTTGATCGAGGACGGCGACACCCTGCTGACCCACGAGAACTCCTCGACGGTAATGGCGGCCTTCGAGGCCGCCCTGGCGGCCGGCACGGAGTTCGAGGTGTACGTCACCGAGGCACGGCCCCGCTTTCTGGGGCGGCGGACCGCCCGCGAACTCGGCCCCCGGGAGGGCGTCGACGTGACGCTCATCGTCGACAGCGCCGCCGGACACGTACTCCCGGACTGTGACCGGGTGTTCCTCGGGATGAACTGCCTGGTCGACGACACCGTCTACAACCGGATCGGGACCTACCCCATCGCCGCGACCGCCGCCGACGCGGGCGTGCCGGTGACGGTCGTGGGGTCGTCCTCGAAGTTCATCGCCAGCGGATTCAGCTTCCAGAACACCGACCGGCCCGCCTCGGAGATGATGCACGAACCCGTCGATGGGTTCGAGGTCGCCAACCCCGGCTACGACGCGACGCCGACGCGCCTGCTCGACTCGGTCGTCACCGAGGACGCCGTCATGGGGTTCTAGTCATCGTCGCTGGAGGTAGGCTCGTCGCGAC
>CAZUWC010000109.1:0-6487 GCA_964623935.1 uncultured Halobacteriales archaeon | reverse complement strand
GGTTCTTCTTCGACGACACCTCCTGGCTCCGGGAGATGCTCGCCGACGGGACGGGCTGGGTCAACGACGAGGAGGTGGCCGCCCTGGTCATCGAACCCGTCCAGGGCGAGGGTGGGTACCGCTTTCCCAGCGACTCCTTCGCCGCCGAGGTGGGGGCGCTGTGTCGGGAACACGACCTCACGCTGATCGTCGACGAAGTCCAGAGCGGCGTCGGCCGGACCGGCGAGATGTGGGCCTCGGACCACTACGCGTTCGTGCCCGACGTCATCGCCAGTGCGAAGGCCCTCCGGGTCGGCGCGACCGTCTCCCGGGCCGACGTCTTTCCCGAGGAGACCAGCCGCCTCTCCTCGACGTGGGGCGCGGGCGACATCATCGCGGCCGCACAGGGCGCGCTCACGCTCGACGCCATCGACGAGCACGACCTGCTCGCCAACGCGACCGAGCGCGGGCAGGACATGAAAGAACGCCTCCGGGACGCCGCCCTGCCGGGCGTGACCGACGTCCGCGGGAAGGGTCTGATGCTGGCCGTCGAGTTCGAGTCCGAGGAGCGCCGCGAGGACGCCATCGCCGCCGCCCTCTCGGAGGGGTTGCTGACCGTCGGCTGCGGGGAGAAGACGGTCCGTCTGCTCCCGCCCCTGGACGTGACCGAGCGCGAAATCGAACTGGGCGCCGACCTCTTCGCCGGGGCCGTCGAGTCGGTGGCCTGATACATGGACGAGACTCGACGACCGGCCGACAATCCCTACGTCGAGGACCCGGACACCGACTTCGCGCCGGTCGAGCAACTGAGCGAGGGGACGGCCCGCGAGCAGGCCGCGCAGTTGCGCGAGGCGATTCGCTACCACGACCACCGCTACTACGTCGAGAACGACCCCGCGATCGGCGACCGGACCTACGACGCCCTGTTCGCCCGCCTGCAGGACCTCGAAGAGACCCTCGACCTCGACCGGGCGGGCAGTCCCACCCGGCGCGTCGGGGGCGAACCGGTCGACGAACTCGAGACCGTCGAGCACGTCGCGCCGATGCTCTCCATCGAGGGGAGTGGCGAGGCCGAGGACGTCCGGGACTTCGACGGGCGGGTCCGCCGGGAACTGACCGACGCGGGCCTCGACACCGGGGACCTCGCGTACGTCTGCGAACCCAAGTTCGACGGCCTCTCGGTCGAGGTCGTCTACGAGGACGGGCGGTACGTCCGGGCCGCGACCCGCGGGGACGGCGAGTACGGCGACGACGTCACCGAGCAGGTCCGGACCATCCCCAGCGTGCCAGGGCGCCTCCGCGGCGACCATCCCGAGTTTCTGGCGGTCCGCGGGGAGGTGTACATGCCACGCGACGCGTTCCAGGCGTTCAACCGCGAGCGCGTCGAGCGCGGCGAGGAGCCCTTCGCCAACCCCCGGAACGCCGCCGCCGGCACCCTTCGACAGCTCGACCCCTCGGTCGCCGCCGAGCGGCCGCTCGCGGTCTTCTTCTTCTCGGTGCTCGATTCCTCCGTGTCGTTCGCCTCCCACTCCGAGCGCAACGCAACCCTCCCCGAGTGGGGGCTACGGGTGACCGACCGCACCGAGCGCGTCGGAGACATCGAGGACACGATCGACTACCGCGACCGAATGCTGGAGCGGCGTGGAGACTTCGAGTTCGAACTCGACGGCGTCGTCGTCAAGGTGGACGACATGGCAGCCTGCGAGGTTCTCGGCCGGACATCGCGGGCGCCCCGCTGGGCCTTCGCGTACAAATTTCCTGCACGGAGCGGCCAGACGACGGTCCGGGATATCGTCGTCCAGGTCGGCCGGACGGGTCGCCTGACGCCGGTCGCCCTCCTGGACCCCGTCGACGTCGGCGGGGTCACTGTCTCTCGGGCCAGCCTCCACAATCCCGAGGAGATCGCCCGCCTGGGCGTCGGCGTCGGCGACGAGGTCCGGGTCGAACGCGCCGGCGACGTCATCCCCGACGTGGTGGCGGTCCTCGACGCGGACAGCGACGCCCACTTTAGGTTCCCCGAGTCGTGTCCGGCCTGCGACACGCCGATAGAGCGGGAGGGGCCGCTGGCGTTCTGTCCCGGCGGGCTCGCCTGCCCGGCCCAGCTCGAACGCGCCCTCGAACACTACGCCAGCCGCGACGCGCTCGATATCGAGGGGCTGGGCGAGGAAAGCGTCGCGCAACTGGTCGAGGCTGGGCTCGTGGGGGACCTCGCGGCCCTCTACGAACTGTCCGTCGAGGATCTGGCGAGCCTGGAGGGGTGGGGCGAGACAAGCGCCCGGAACCTGATCGAGGAGATCGAGGCCACGCGGGAGCCGCCGCTCGCGGAGTTCCTGACCGCGCTCGGCATCCCCGAGGTCGGCACGACCACGGCTCGGGCGCTCGCCAGGGAGTTCGGCACGCTCGACGCGCTCCGGGGGGCAAGCGAGGAGGATTTGCAGGCTGTCCCGGACGTCGGCCCGACGGTGGCCGCCGAAATCCGGGGGTTCTTCGAGAGCGAGCGCAACGAGGCGGCGCTGGATCGCCTCCTCGACCACGTGGACTCGCAGGCCGCCGACACCGCGGGTGGTGACGAACTCGACGGGCTGACGGTCGTGTTCACGGGCACACTCGATGCGTTCACCCGAGACGAGGCCCAGGAACTGGTGGAACGCCACGGCGGGGCCGCGACGGGCAGTGTCACCTCGAACACCGACTACCTCGTCGTCGGCGGGAACCCAGGGCAGACCAAGCGCGACGACGCCAGGACCCACGACGTGCCCACCCTCTCGGAGGCGGCGTTTCTCGACCTGCTCCGGGAGCGGGGTGTCGAGGTCTGATGCGGGTCGACGCCACCGGGACGGCCGCGCGGTAGACCGGTCGGATGCGAACCCGTTTTGGATCGGCGTGTCGAACACGCGACAGTGACCAGGACGCTCGCACTCGCGGACCTGGCGCTCGCTCCGGCCGTCGCCGCCGGGGTCGAGAACCTCCTCGTGCTCGGCGTCTACGTCGTGGTGATCGCCGTCGCTGTCGTCCTGTCGTTTCTCAAGGTCGAGGCGCTGTATGGCGGCTCCAGCACGGACGAAGAACGGACCAACTGCCCAACGTGTGGTGCGCGAGTCGCGGCCGACGCGGCGGTCTGTGAGTACTGTGGGGACTCACTCGACAGAAGCTATTGAGGGACGTCCACCGGAGTTTTCCACCCCGGGACGGTAGAGGGCCCATGATCGACCTCCGGAGCGACACCGTGACCCGGCCCGACGGGCGGATGCGCGAGGCTGCCCGCGACGCCGAGGTGGGCGACGACGTCCACCGCGACGACCCGACCGTGGCCGAACTCGAATCCCGGACCGCCGACGTCCTGGGGACCGAGGCCGCACTCTTCGTGCCCTCGGGGACGATGGGCAACCAGATTGCCGCCCGCGTCCACACCGAGCGCGGCCAGGAGGTCCTCTGCGAGCGCGAGAGCCACGTCTACAAGTGGGAACTGGCCGGCCTCGCCGAGCACGCGGGCGTCCAGCCACGGACACTCGACGGCGGCGAGCGTGGCGTTCTCCCCCCCGCGGACGTCCGCGAGGGTTACGTCGCGGCCGACAGCCACCGGCCCGGAACGGGACTGTTGTTGCTGGAGAACACCCACAACAGCAAGGGCGGGACCGCCATCTCGCCGGCCGACATCGGGGCTGCTGCGGGGGCCGCCCGCGAACTGGGCGTTCCGGTCCACCTCGACGGCGCGCGGCTGTTCAACGCAGCGACGGCCCACGACGTCCCGGCGAGCGAGTACGCCGACCGCGTCGAGACTGTGATGTGCTGTCTCTCGAAGGGGCTGGGCGCACCGGTGGGGTCGATGCTCGCCGGCCCGGAGTCGTTCGTCGAGTCCGCCCGCCGCGTCCGCAAACTGCTGGGCGGCGGGATGCGCCAGGCCGGCATGATCGCGGCGCCCGGGCTCGTGGCACTGGAGAACCGCGACCGCCTCCGGGAGGACCACCGCCGGGCCGACCGCCTCGCGTCCGGACTCGACCGCGTCGGGGGGCTGTCCGTCCAGCCCCCGGAGACGAACATCGTCCTCGTCGAGACGGACCGCCCCGCCGAGGCGGTGCTGGCAGACTGCGAACGGGAGGGTGTCCTGGCCAGCCAGTTCGGGGAGCACGTCGTCCGCTTTTGCACCCACCTGGACGTCGACGACGAGGCCGTCGACACCGCTATCGAGGCCGTCGAGCGTGCCGTCTGACCAGCTCCGTGGGTCCGGCGCTCGCGAGGCTACCCCAGAAAATCCAGCAACAGCTCGGTGACCCACGCGGGTTCGTCGGCCTGCACCCAGTGGCTCGCGGCCGGGAGTCGCTCGACCCGCACCTCGGGCACCCACGATTCCAGCCCCTCCAGCAGGTCAGTCGAGAGCGCGCGGTCGCGCTCGCCCCAGATCACCAGCGTCGGCGCGCGGACGGTCTCCTCGTGCGTCTCGGCGCCGGGCAACAGCGACCGCAGGCCCTTCCGGGCGGTCTCGCGCGCGGCGGCCCGATAGTAGTTCAGGGGAGCGGATGGGGACTCCGAGCGGGCCATCGCCTCCCTGTAGCGCCGGACGTCGGCGTCGGTGAACGCGTCGGGATTCGCCGTGTCAGCGAGCATCGATCCGACGAGGCGGTAGTCGTCGGCCGCCAGCAGGCGCTCGGGCAGCCACGGCACCTGGCAGAGGGCGACGTACCACGACCGCGCGAACTGTTCGGGCGAGCGGACGAGTGCACGCCGAAACACCGCCGGGTGGGGGGCGTTCAGGACGGCCAGCCGGCGCACGATGCCGGGCTCGCGGATGGCCGTCTCCCAGGCGACCATCCCACCCCAGTCGTGGCCGACGACCGCCGCGCGGGCGTATCCGAGATGTTCGATCAGCCCGCGGACGTCCGCGACCAGTTCGGCCGGGCGGTAGCTGTCGACGCCCCCCGGCGCCGAGGAGCGGTTGTACCCGCGCAGGTCCGGCGCGACGACCCGGAAACCGGCCTCGGAAAGCGGGTCGAGCTGGTGGCGCCAGGCGTACCAGAACTCCGGGAAGCCATGGAGGAGGACGACCAGCGGCGCGTCGCCGGTCGGGTGGTCGACGGCCGCGGGGTCGGCGTCGACGGTCACGTAGTGGAGGGTGACGTCGTTGACGTGAGCGGTCTCGTGGCGCCACCGCTCGGGGTCCTCGGGGTGACCGGCCCCGACATCCGCGGCAGGCATCGCCTCAGAACTCCCGGAGGGCCGCGAGGCGGTCCTGTGCGCCCCCCTCGGCGATGGCGCCCCGCGCGAGGCCGAGGCCGTCCTCGATGGCGTCGACGCGGCCGCCGGCGTAGAGACGCACGGCCGCGTTCAGGACCACGGCGTCCGCGAAGGCGTCGTCGCGCTCGCCGGTCAGTACCTCCTCGGTGATGCGGGCCGAGTCCGTGGCGACGTCTCCGACGGCGAGGTCCTCGCGCTCGACACTCATGTCGTACTCGCCGGTCCGGATCTCGTAGTCCTCGAAGGTGCCGTCGAACTCGGCGACGATTGTCCGTCCGGGACGGATGTCGTCGTAGCCCTCCAGGCCCTGGAACATGATGACGCGGTCGACGGTCTGGGTGTGCATCTCGCCGAACGTCTCGACGATGCGCTTCGCGAACGGGAGGTGGAAGAAACTCCCGAGGTGGACGTCTGCGTTCGCGGGGTTCGCGAGCGTCTCGACGGTGTTGAGGAAGGTGCGCACGCCCGTCTCCCGGCGGCGCTCGCGGAGGGCGTCGACACCGGGGTTGAACCGGGGCTGGTAGTAGAACCCGAACCCGACCTCGTCGGTCATCGCGGCGCTCTCCTCGGGCGGGAGGTCGGTCCGGACGCCCAGTTCGTCGAGGACGTGCTTGTAGGCGACGTCCTCCTGGGACGGGACGCGGTCGCCGCTGTGGGTCACGACCGGGACCCCCGCCGCGGCCGAGACGAGGCCGGCGGCCACCCCCAGGAGCGCCGAGGTCGACTTGCCGTCGTAGTTGGCGCCACAGTCGACCGGGTCACAGTCGGGTTCGGCCGTCACGACGCTCCGCTCGCCCATGACGTCGGCGAACGCGGCGAGTTCGACCGGCGTGTTGCCCTTCCAGCGGTTGGCCAGCCAGAACGCGCCCAGCGTCGTGTGGGCGGGCTCGCCGGCGAAGATCCGTTCGAGCGCCTCGCGGGCCTGGAGGCGTGTCATGTCCTCGGCGGACTTGGGGCCGGAGCCGACCACGTCGCTCATCAGTCGCCGGAGCGGCCACTCGCCGAACGTCTCCACGGTGGTCCCGGTCGGTACGGTCATACGACCCGTTGGGGGAGGCCGGTCTAAAGGCTCGCGCTCGGCCGGAGGTTTGCCGGCCTCTCTGACGCGGCCGGGTCGGCGTCCGCGAGGCCCTACTCGGTGCCCCAGTCGGAGACGCCGAGGACGACGTCGCACTCGGGACAGGTCCACACTTTCGGGGTGTTGGCCGCGGGTGCCTGTTCGAGGCGGCGCGCCCACTCGGAGAGGTCGGACTCGCAGGACGGGCAGACTGGCATG
>CAZUWC010000108.1:0-6525 GCA_964623935.1 uncultured Halobacteriales archaeon | reverse complement strand
CGCGGTTACGAGCCGTGCTGTCGTGCTGACTGCTTCGGCGTCCGCAAAAATTAGCGCCTGTCCACCCGGTCACGATCCGTTCAAGATTCGGTCGGCAGGGTCGAGTATCTTCTTATAGCCGGCAGTATAAGATGCCAGCGCCCTTCGTACCTGTATGCGCGTGCTGGTGACTGGCGCGACAGGTTTCGTCGGTGGCCGCCTGGTTCCCGTGCTGTTGGCGGCCGGCCACGACGTCCGCGCGCTCGTCCGAGACCCCGACAGCTACGACCCGCCCGACGGCGTCGACGTCTACCGCGGCGACCTCCTCGACCCGGGTAGCTTCGACGCCGCCCTCGAGGGGGCCGACGCGGCCTACTACCTGGTCCACTCGATGCAGGCCGGCGAGGACTTCGAGGAGCGCGACCGGCGGGCGGCACGGAACTTCGCCGAGGCCGCCAGCGAGGCGGGCCTCGACCGGGTCGTCTACCTGGGTGGCCTCGGGGAGGAGGGCGAGGACCTCTCGGCACACCTCGAATCCCGCCGCGAGGTCGAGGATGTCCTCGGCGAGGGGGAGTACGAACTCACGACGCTGCGGGCGGCTATCATCGTCGGCGAGGGGAGCGCCAGTTTCGCGATGGTCCGCCAGCTCGCCTCGCGCCTGCCCGTGATGGTGACCCCGCGGTGGGTGCAAAACGAGTGCCAGCCCATCGGTATCGACGACGTGCTCGCGTACCTGATGGGGGTGCTCGATCACCCCGAGACGGCGGGCCAGACCTACGAGATCGGCGGCCCCGACGTCCTGACCTACGGCGACCTCATGAAGCGGACTGCCGAACTGCTCGGCAACATCCGGCCGCTCGTGCTTCCAGTGCCGGTGTTGACCCCGCGGCTCTCGTCGTACTGGGTCGGGCTGATGACGGACGTGGACTGGCGGGTCGCCCGCCCGCTCATCGACGGCCTCCGGAACGCCGTCGTGGTCCGGGACGACAGCATCCGCGAGTACCTGCCGTTCGACCGGACGTCCTTCGACGCGGCCGTCGAGCGGGCGATGTCGGAGCGGAGCGGCTCGGCTGGCCCGCGAGACCCCGAGCGCATCGTCGCACGGGCGCGGGGTGAGGCGTAGATGGGCCGCCCCGAGTACGGCGAGACGTGGGTCTACGAGAGCATCATCGGCGCCCTGCCGGGCATCTCGGTCAGTTCGCGGGCTGCGCTGGCCATCCAGTTCGTCGGCTTCGAGGTCTCCATCCTCGCGCTGGCCTGGCTGTACGGCCTCCCGCAGGCGGCCATCGCGGGGACGGTGGCCGTCGCCGTCGCCACCGTCGGCAGCGCGGAGATGCTTCGCATCGCCCGCCTGACCCGCGGCGAGGACGTCCCCGACGCCTACCGGCGGCTGCTCTTCGGGTCGAACGTCGAGGTGGTCCTGGGTGTGCTGGCGTTCGTCGCGCTGGTGACACACCTGTTCGTCTGGGACCCGCAGGTCACCGACCGGAGCCTCGTCACGTCGCTGTTCGGTCCCGACCCGCCCGTGCTCGTCGTCTACCTGACGCTGCTCGTCCTGTGGGACGTCTGTTACCGCATCGGGACGGGCTGGTGGGCCAGCGTCGCGGCACTCTGGCGGTCCGCCCGCTACCGCTTCGACGCCGACACCCGGGGGGCACTCGCGCGGGCCGACATGGAGATTTTCGGGTTTGGGCTGGTCCAGCTGGCCTTCGTGCCCTTTCTCCTGGGCCGGCCGGTGCTGCTGGCGGCCGTCGTCGGGCACGTCGGCGCGGTGATGGCGGTCACCGGGCTCTCGGTCGTCCTGTTGCAGAATCAGTCCGACTGAATCTCCTTGAACTGGTCGAGGAGTTCCTCCGCCGACTCGTCCGACTCGAACTCGACACTCCCGCGGTACTCCGTCCGCTCGTCGTCGAAGCTCGCGTCGACCGAGCTGTTCTTGCGCTCACGCCGCTCGTGCTCCTCTTCGTCGTATGCACCCATCGACATTGTTTACCACACTCACAGTTAGACGTTGCCCCCTATCAAAGTAACGGTTACTATTCGAACAGGTCGGGGCGGATTCCGGCAGCACCGTCGAAGGGACAGCGAGATCAGTCGAGTCGGAGCGTGCCGGCCCGTTCCCAGGACCGTTCGTCGACGATGGCGACGGACTCGCCGGCGAAAACGTAGAGGTGATCGCCGACGTACCGGGCCCGTGTCGCCGGCTCGTCGGTCCGCACCGTCGTCTCGACATCCAGGGATCCGTTGGTGTAATCCATCACGACACTTCGCTGTCCCGCAGGCAGGACGAACACGCCGTGCTTGCGGTCCATCAGGAACGCGTGGTGGGTCTGTGCGACCGCCGAGAAGCCCCGGTCGAGGACCCGCGAGTCGGCGATCTTGGGATTGGCGGGGTCGCTGACATCGAACAGGACCGTCTTTACCTTGCCGTTCTCCTCGCCGATACCGAGGACGTGGTCGTCGTCGACGGGGTGCAGGTACGAGGAGAAGCCCGGCAGTTTCAGCTCCCCGAGTTCCTCGGGGTTCTCCGGGTCCGAGAGGTCGACCACGTGGAAGGGGTCGATACGCCGGAACGTGACGACGTAGGCGGTGTCGCCGACGTACCGCACCGAGTAGACGCGCTCGGTGACGCCCATGCCGGTCACGTTGCCCCGGGCTTCGAGCGTCTCGCTGTCCAGCGTATAGAGGTCGTTCTCGCTGTCGGCCGAGCCCAGGCCCGGGATGGTGGTCGCGATCCGCAGGGACCCCTCGTGTTCGTCCATCGAGAACTGATTGAGTGGTCGACCCGGTACCGTACCGGTCGCTTCGACCTCCAGTTGCGTCCCCGTCGCGTTCACCCGGACGATGCCCGTCCGTGAGAGGTCACGCTTGTGCTCCGCGAAGTACCGCGAGAGTCCATCTGCGAACGACTCCCGGACTTGCTCCCGTTGGTCGGCGGGGAGCGTCGCCACCCACCGCTCGAATGCGCGCATGATCTCGCGTTCCTTCGAGGCCGGGGTGATGTCGTAGGACTGGATCTCCGCGACCCGCTGGCGGAGGTGGTCGGGCGTCCGGTCGAACTCCTCGCGCAGGAACTCGGCGGTGACGGCCGCGCTGTCTGGCGGGTTCGTGTAGGTGACGTACAGCGCGTCCGTGGAGACGTAGACGACGGAGTTGCGGGCGGCGCCGACGAAACTCACCGAATCCCGGATACCGCCGCTCGCGGCGTCGACGGCGTAAGCCGTGTAGGTGGCGTCGACCGGGATCTGCGTCCCGGGCCGGTAGATGTCCTCACAGGTGACAGCCCCGCCACCGAGGGGTTCGACCGGACACGCGCCCGGACCGGCCGGGGTCTCCGTGACGAGATACACGGTCCCGTTGCGCTCGCGGGCGGTCACGAGCGACCCGTTCAGCGGCCGCGACCACGACTCCGTGGGGTCGGCGGGGTCGCTCACGTCGTAGCCCGCGACGCGGTCGCCCTCCAGGACGACGAGCGTCTCGCCGGTCCGGAGGAGTTTCCCGGTCGTGTCGATCTCGGCGACCTCCTCCGGTGCGGCGGGATCGCTCGCGTCGATGACGTGGGTCTCCGCGTCGGCTCTTTCGAGCGTCCGACGCACGTCGTCGGTGGTCACCCCGTCACGAACCGGACGCGGTTCCTGGATGCGGGAGTGTGGCGCGTAGTAGAACTGTCGGCCGTCGGTCTTGACGAGGTCGGGTTCGTCGAGCCCGCCGACCTGGACGTTGGTGTTGGCGATCCGGGAGGGGGCAGTCGAGCCGCCACCGCCGTCACCGCCACCGTCGCTGGTCTCGGCTCTGGCCACGTCTGTCTCGACCGCCACGTCGTCGCCGGCAGCCTGGGGGCGCACGCGCGGCCCGTGACTCTCTGCGAGGAGGTTGCCCTGCCTGACGTACGATTCGAAGGCCGATGCGTTCTCGAAGGTGGTCAGCTCGGATACTCCGGATTCGGAGGTGTCGGTTGAGGCACGTCCGTCGGTTTGTCCATCGTCGGTACTCCCGTCCGGCATCTCCGCTGCCGGGGCGTCGGGTGCGGCCGGGCCGACAGCGGTCAGGGCGGCACCCGCGCCGAGGGCCGAACCGACCACCAGCGCGAGAACCGCGACCGTGACTGCGTTTCGTGCCATACCACCCCGTCCGTGGGAGAGCCCCTTTTCAATGGCGTAGACTCAAACGACCGTTTGAGTCGGGGCTGTCCGGACAGGAGCCAGTCGGGACGTCAGGCAATTATGCGCGCAGCACCTACGGCAGGTGTGGCAGGTCCGATCAGGTTCCGGCGGGCACACGAGGGCTGGGACGAGAGACGGGTGGAGCGGGACATCTACCGGCCGCTGGACTCGCAGTTCGGCGCGACCATGGACACGCCGTGGTTCGCACCCCCGGGCGGTTACGAGGCGAGGCGCTTCGAGATGGACAACGGCGACCTCGCGCTGTTCGCCTGGCCCGACGAGACCGGCGAGGGGGACGCCTACTGGCTCGGGAACACGGAGACGCCGGAGGCGCTCTGGCGCACCGAGAAGTACACCTTCGAGGAGGTTCCCTATCCCGTCGCCCGGTGGGCCCAGCGGGAACTCCTGGCGACCCTCGCGGAGACAGACCCCTGGCTCGCGGAGTACGAGTACGTCTCGTGGTTCTTCCTCCCGGTCTTCTTCTCGAAGGACGGCCGCGAGACGACCCGGACCTTCTTCCGGGACCACGCCGCCGGCTTTCCGGACTCGGAGCGCGAGGAGGCGCTTTCCTTCTACGAGGAGACGCTCGCGACGGGGGCACTCGACGACTTCCGGTACACGATGGCCTCGAAACTCGGGACCAGCGAGCGGGTCGACCTCGTGCGGATGCGCGCGACGATGGCGGAGTTCAACGCCGCGAAACTCCTCGCGGACGCGGGCCACGCGTTCACGCCCGAGGTGGCGATGGACTCGGGACACGCGCTGGACTTCCGTGCCCACGGTCCCGACGTGCTGGTCGAGGTGACGCGGCCCGAACCCCCGACGCGCCGCCGTGCGGGCACGCCCGCGGCCGCCCTGCGCGAGACTGTCGACGGCAAGCGCGGCGGGCAACTGGCCGCCCACGAGGAGGCCGTCATCTTCGTCGATTGCTCCTCGTTTCGCGACGACGAGTGGGGGGCCGTGGCGGCCGAAGAGCCCGACCCCGGGCACAACCCAGCCGTCGTCTACTGGCTGCGTCCGGACGGTCGGGCCGAGGGCTACACGCGCGGCGATGTGCCCCTCGACGTGGGTGGCCTCTTTCAGGGGCCGCGGTAGCCACCCGCGTCCTCTACTGTGGCGGACCGGCCCGCCGGGGAGACGTCGAGCACCCGCGAGCGTCCGGCGACGAGGCCCAGCCCGAACCCGACGGCGTGGCCGACCAGTGCCGCCCGCGGCGAGGCAGTCGCCAGCGTGACGAGAATCGCCACCACGACGAACAGCGCCAGCTGTGCCCGCGCCGAGAGGTCGAGCCAGTCGAAGAGGCCCGCAGCCACGGGATTGCCCGTCAGGAGGTACCCGAACAGGCCGAAGATGGCACCGCTCGCACCGACCACGCCCGAGGGTGGGCCGAGGAGACTACCCAGGAACACCTCGGCGAGGCCGGCCAGGACGCCCACCGTCACGAAGAACGCGTGGAAGCGAACGGTACTCGTCCGGCGGGCGACCAGCGGGCCCGCGAGCGCGAGTCCGAGGGCGTTCGCGAGCAGGTGGCCGACGTTCGCGTGGGCGTAGACGTGCGTGACCGCACTCCAGGGCCGCACCGCGACTGTTGGGTCGAGAACGAACAGCAGATAGCGGAGGCTCCCGAGCAAGCCAGTCACCTGCTGGAGGAGGAACACCACCGCGATGATGGCCAGCGTCTGGAGGGTCGGGCGGCCCCGGAGGCGCATACCGCATCTCCGGGCTCCACGCACTAAACCCTGTGTGAGGGACGTACGATCCGGGGGTTTCCTCGCGTACCGTGCCCACAGTCGACGCGGCAGGTATATTCCCGTCCGTCACGTAGCGGAACCATGACAGACGAGCCAGTCACAGCGGACCTGCCGGACAGCCCGTTCCACACGACGGGGACCGACCACATCACCGTCTGGGGCAGCAACGCCGCGGACACGGTCGCTTTCTATCGTGACCTGCTCGGCATGCCGCTCGTCTTGCGCCAGCCCAACCTCGACGACCCCGACCAGACCCACCTCTTTTTCGACACGGGCGACGGGCGCATCCTGACCGTCTTCGTCAGCGACGACCGCCAGTCGGCCCGGGGCGTCCGGCCGGGCGTCGGCGGCGTCCACCACCTCTGTTTCAGCGTCGATCCCCAGCGGTACGAGGACGTGATGGCCGCCCTCGACGAGGCCGGCAAGGGCTACAACGTCTTCGACCGCGGTATCTTCCACTCGCTGTACACGCGGGACAACAACGGCCTCGTCATCGAACTCTCGGCGGACAAGTACGCGATTCCGGACGATCGGCGGGGCGAGGTGCTGGCGACAGCCCAGCGCATCCGCGAGAAGGATGGGGCCGACTACGCGAAAGACGAGCACATGCAGGCCGCCCTGGAGGAACTGGG
>CAZUWC010000107.1:0-6594 GCA_964623935.1 uncultured Halobacteriales archaeon | reverse complement strand
GCGATGGCGGCCGCTGGTCGCTCGGCGAGTGATATAGTGATTGCTGTAACTGTTTACCGGTACGACCGCACGACAGCGTTCGGTCGATCCGGCAATGACTTACAGCAATCACTATAGAAGCGGGTTGTCCGGGGTGTCCCGGCGTTACGCGAGCGTCGCGTCCAGCGTGATGTCGGCGCCGGCCAGGACCTTCGAGACCGGACAGCCCTCCTTGGCCTGGTTGGCGAGTTCCTGGAAGGCGTCCGCGTCGATGTCCGGAACCGACGCCTCGACGGTCAGGTCGACGGTCGTGATCTCCAGGGCCTCGGCGTCGAGCGTGACTACGGCCTCGGCGTCGACGCTCTCGGGCGAGTAGCCCTCCTCGTCGAGCATGTTCGCGAAGGCCATCGCGTAACAGCCGGCCTCCGCGGCACCGATGAGTTCCTCGGGGTTCGTGCCGTCGCCGTCCTGGAACCGTGAGGCGAAACTGTACGCCCCCTCGTAGGCGCCGCTGCCGAGGGCGACCGATCCCTGTCCGTTCTGGAGCGCTCCTTCCCACGTGGCTTTGGCTGAACTGGTAGGCATTGCAGGCGCCTGTTCGTTCGACTCGCACTTATAACACCGAGATACAGACCGACGGCCGGGAGAGTCCAGCCCGAAAGGAGGGAAGCTTTCAAGCGCGCCCTCCCCGAATCCCGGAGCATGTACGACCGCATCAAGGGTTTTCGTGACTTCTACCCCGAGGAGATGGGTGCTCGACGGCAGGTGATGGACACCGTCGAGGCGGCGGCCCGCCGCTACGGCTTCCGCGAGGTGGGCACGCCCGCGCTCGAACCCGCCGAGATGTACGCCGACAAGAGCGGCGAGGAAATTCTGGAGGAACTCTACGCCTTCGAGGACAGGGGCGGCCGCGACGTGGCCCTGACCCCCGAACTGACGCCCACGGTCGCGCGGATGTTCGTCGCCAGGGGGCAGGAACTCACCAAGCCCGTCAAGTGGGTCTCGACGCGGCCCTTCTGGCGCTACGAGGAACCCCAGCAGGGCCGCTTCCGGGAGTTCTACCAGACCAACGTCGACATCTTCGGCTCGGCGGACCCCGCGGCCGACGCGGAAATCCTTGCCGTCGCGGCCGACGCACTGACCGACCTCGGCCTGACCGGCGAGGACTTCGACTTCCGGGTCTCCCACCGGGACATCCTCGGTGGATTGCTCGCGGCGTTCGAGGCCGACGTCGGTACACAGGCCGCAATCCGCGCGGTCGACAAGCGCGCCAAGGTCGACCCCGACGAGTACTTCGACCTGCTGGAGTCGGCGGGACTGTCCCACACACAGGCCGCGGAGTTCGACGACCTCCTGGAGACGCCCGAGGACAGCCTGGACGAACTGACGGCGTTTGCCGGGACCGAGCGGGTCGCAAGCGCGGTCGAGAATCTCCAGGCAGTCCTGGCCGCCACGGCCGACTTCGGCGTCCGGGAGTACTGCACGCTCTCGCTGACGACCGCCCGGGGGCTGGACTACTACACCGGCGTCGTCTTCGAGTGTTTCGACTCCACCGGCGAGGTCTCACGGTCGGTGTTCGGCGGCGGCCGGTACGACGACCTCATCGAGGGCTTTGGCGGCCAGCCGACACCCGCGGTGGGCGTCGCACCCGGCCACGCCACGCTCTCCCTGCTCTGTCAGCGGGCGGGTGTCTGGCCCGCGGAGGAACTCGCGACCGACTACTACGTCCTGCAGGTGGGGGAGACACGCGAGGTGGCCGCCCGCATCGCCCGCGACCTCCGGGGGCGGGGCCACGTCGTCGAGTCCGACGTCGCCGGACGGAGCTTCGGCGCCCAACTGGAGTACGCCGACTCCATCAACGCCGAGACGGTCGTCATCGTCGGCGAGCAGGACCTCGCGAACGACGAGGTGACCGTCAAGGATATGGAAAGCGGTGACCAGACGACCGCACCGGTCGAGGGGTTCCCCGGCGACCACGAGCGGCCGACCTACGACGATTTCGCGTAGCCGACCGTCCCGGCACCGACGGAGATCGTGTGACCGGGCGAACTCGCAACCTATTTCCCCCGTCCGGTCCCCGGCAAGTGTATGTTCGTTCTCGTCAATCTGAAGGCCTACCCCTGTGACCCGATCGAAGTAGCGCGGGCAGCCTACGAGGTCGCAGACAGTTCCGGCGTCCGTGTCGGCGTCGCGCCCCAGGCCGCCCACCTCGGGGCCGTCGCAGAGACCGGCGTCGAGACGTGGGGCCAGCACGTCAGTCCCGTCGAGCACGGCAGCCACACCGGTTCGACGTTGGCCGAGGCCGTCGCAGACGCCGGCGCGGTGGGCACACTGCTGAACCACTCCGAGAACAGGCTGAAACTGGCCGACATCGACGCCGCGCTCGCGGCCGCCGGGCGGGTGGGCCTGGAGACGGTCGTCTGTGCGAACAACCCCGACCAGATCGCCGCAGCCGCGACGCTGGGTCCCGACGCCGTCGCGGTCGAACCGCCGGAACTCATCGGGACGGGCACGCCGGTCAGCCAGGCCGACCCCGACATCGTCCGTGACGCCGTCGCCGCCGCCGAGGAGGTCGACCCCGAGGTGGACGTCTACTGCGGGGCGGGCATCTCGGCCGGCGAGGACGTCGTCGCGGCGGGCGACCTGGGTGCCGAGGGCGTCCTCCTGGCCAGCGGCGTCGCCAAGGCAGAGGACCCGCGGGCCGCACTCCAGTCGCTCGTCGACCCGCTGTAATGGGCGAAGTCCTCTGTTTCGACGTCTACGGCTCGACGCACAACCAGTACAGCCAGCCCGTCATCGACGCAGTCGAACGGGAAGTCGGCGTCGCCACCCCAGTCGCCGATGAAATCGCCAGGGCGTGGATCCAGCGGGAACTCCGCTACACGTTCGAGGTGACGCTGATGGACGACTACGAGACCGCCTGGAATCTCACCGAGGCCGCCCTGTCGTACACCCTCGAATACTACGGCCTCGACGCCGACGAGGGGACCGTCAGGGCAATCATGGCGGCATACGAACACATCGAACCATACGAGTCCTGGGACTCACTCGAACGCCTCCAGGACGCGGGCCACGACCTGTACATCCTCTCGAACGGTGACCCCGAGATGCTGGAGACGCTCGCGGCCAACACCGGGATGGACGAGCATCTCGACGGCATCGTCAGCGCCCAGGAGGTGCGGGCGTACAAGCCGTGTTCCGAGGTCTATACGAACATGCAATCCCACGTCGACCGGGACATCGAGGAGTGCCGCATGGTCGCCACCCACCTGTTCGACCTCGCCGGTGCGGCACACACCGGCATGCAGACCGCCTTCGTCGACCGCTACAACGTGCCGGCACGACGGATCGACTTCGAACCGGACATCACGGTCCCGACCTACGGGCGCCTGGCCGACGAACTGGCCTGACAGCGACTGCTGTACCCAGTACCCCGATCCGGTGTCCGCCAGCCACTGTCACTCCCCGACGCCGGGGTCGAGCGCGTGTTCTTCGACCATCTGCGCGTAGGTCTCGATCTGCTCCTCGTCGGCGTGACCGTCGAGTGTCTCGTCGAGCAACTCCCGGAGCCGGTAGTCGTAGTGGCCGCGCCCGACGTGTTCGATCAGACCCCGGGTCCGGAGCTGTCTGTTGTGCGCGTACGCCGCGGTCCGGTCGCCGCCGCCCCCGGCAGCGACGTGTACCGCCGGCGGCGTCTCCGGGCCGCGCTCGCGATAGACCGCCAGCATCCCTCGCGTCGTCGTCTCCAGGCCCGCGATGTCTGCCTTGAGTTCGCGCACTGCGATGGGTTCCTCGATGATGTCCGTCTCGCTGGGCTCGCCGAGGATGCCGTACTCGGTCTCGTCCCCGTCGGCCTCGACGATGCTCTCCGAGGGGTCGGCCGTGCCGGCTCCACTCCCGCTGGATTGCTCGGCGTCACTGTCGTCCGGTCGTGTCCCGTCTTCGACCGCGGCCTCCGTTCCGTTCCCGGTCACGTCCCCGGTGTGGGGAGCGGGGTCTTCGACCGAGACGGTGTCGGCGACGGCGTCTGCGACCTCCCGGGTGTCGACCGCCTGCAACCGTTCGAGGATGTCGTCGGCGCTGAAGTCGGTGTCGGGCCCGTCGGTGCCGGCCGCGGCGCCGTTCGTCTCGGTCCCGGCGCCGGCCGGGACGGCGCGTTCCGGGGCCTCGGTGTCGGCCCCCGCCGTGTCCGGTTCGTCCGCCCGTTCGGGTCGGGAGGAGTCGCGCAGTCGTTCGCGTTCGGTCCGGCCGGGCGCCGCACCCTCGACGTGGCCGACCATGGCGTCGACGAACTGGTCGGCCATCCGCTGGAGGTCACGGGCGTCCCGGAGTTCGCGTTCGAGTTCCGCGATGCGGGAGTTCTTGCGGTCCAACTCCTCACGGAGTTCCCCGATCCGGTCCTCGCGCTGTTCGTGCTGTTCGGTGATCGACTCCAGTTCCGAGACGAGGTCGTCGCTGACCGACTTGAGGTCGGGCCGCTCGAAGTCCTCCAGGCCGGGCGTCGCGCCGGCGTCGAAGGTCCGCTTGCGCTGGAACTGCACCCGTCGGATGGATTCGGCCCAGTCGGTCATCAGGAAGCCCTCGCCGTCCTCCAAGTTCTCGACGGCACCGGCGTACTCGCCGTCGAGTACCCGCCGGACGACGTTGGTGTCGTTGTCCCAGGTCAGCCGGTGCCAGACCAGCCAGTCACACTGGGTGATGAAGTCCTTCTTGACGTCGGCGGGCCGCTGGCTGATGCCCACGATGCCCAGCCCGTGTTTGCGCCCCCGCTTGCCGATCTTGATGAGCATCTTCCCGCACTCCCCGACCGAGCCGTTCTCGGGGATGTACTCGTGGACCTCCTCGACGAGCACCAGGAACGGCTGTTTCTGTTTCTTTGCCTTCGCGAAGAGGTGCCGGGCGATGGCCGTCAGCACCGCCTCTGCCTCCGACTCGTCTAAAAAGCTGGAGACGTCGAGGATGATCGGGACGTTCTTCTCCAGGGCCAGCGTGGCCATCTTCTCGGCGTGGTCGGCGGTGATCTGGATGTCACACTCCTCGTCGGCGCCGGCGTGGAGAATCTCGTACTCCTCTTTGAGGCCGTAGTACTCGCCGTCGATGTCGACGATCAACAGCCCGAAACCGCTGTCGAGTAATTTTTCTGCAATGACGCTCGCTGAATTCGACTTTCCGCTTCCACTCTTTCCAGTAACAAATCCTCTACCAGTCAAAAGTTCTACAACTGGTAGCGACACCGGCTCGCCGGCTTCGGTGGCGGTGTCCGACTCCGGGGGACCGTCGCTGACCTCCGCGACCGTGATGCGTTCGGTTTCGGCCATGCCAGTTGGTCGAACTATCCCATTCGCAACACATAACTCTCAGTCAGACGCCTGACCGACGGCCCGCCAAACGGTGCGAACGAACACTCGCGGTAACGCCACCCTCCTACAGCGTTCCCCTCGCCCGGGCCCGCGAGTGCCGACCCAGCGACGTGAACCGCTTTCAGCCGTAACACGACAGCACCCACCACGTACTGCCATCATCTACGATAGATTTATATAGTGTCAGCAATTACTTCTCGTTAGTATGACTGGTAGACAGCAGTTTGCAGCGCAGGATGTCGACGTTCGTCGCTACGAGTACGACGACAGCGTCGTGCTGGCGGCCGACTTCGGGTACACGGAGTCGGCGTCGGTCGACGTGGTCGACGACACGGTCATCGTCGTCGTCGACGGCGAGCAGTACGACGTCGAGATCGAGGGTGACGCGCAAGCGTTTATCAGAAACGGCGTCCTCACCATCGAGGTGAGCGCATGAGACTCACCGTCAAGCCCCTCAAGCAGAAAGACGCCGGTCGCGGACTCGCGGCCATCGACCGCGGGTCCATGGCGGAGATGGACGTCGAGAACGGCGACTACATCGTCATCCAGGGCCCCGAGGGACGCACGGTCGCCCGCGTCTGGCCCGGCTACCCCGAAGACGAGGGCCGGGGCGTCGTCCGCATCGACGGCCAACTGCGCCAGGAGACGGGCGCCGGCATCGACGACGCCGTCGAGGTCGAGCCCGCCGACGTCCAGCCCGCAACGCGGGTGACGGTCGCACTCCCCCAGAACCTCCGGGTGCGGGGCAACGTCGGCCCGATGATCCGCCAGAACATCAGCGGGCAGGCCATCACCCAGGGCCAGACGGTCCCGGTCTCCTTCGGCCTGGGGCCGCTGTCCTCGATGTCCGGCCAGAAGATTCCCATCAAGATTGCCGGCACCGAGCCCGGCGGGACGGTCGTCGTGACCGACTCCACCGAGGTCGAGGTCTCCGAACAGCCCGCCGAGCAGATCACCGGCGCCGACGAGGCCCGCGAGACGCCGGACGTCACCTACGAGGACATCGGGGGCCTCGATTCGGAACTGGAGCAGGTCCGCGAGATGATCGAGTTGCCGATGCGCCACCCCGAGCTGTTCCAGCAGCTGGGCATCGAACCGCCAAAGGGCGTCCTCCTGCACGGTCCGCCAGGCACCGGCAAGACGCTGATGGCCCGCGCGGTCGCCAACGAGATCGACGCCTACTTCACCGACATCTCGGGCCCGGAGATCATGTCGAAGTACTACGGCGAGAGCGAGGAGCAGTTGCGGGAGGTCT
>CAZUWC010000106.1:0-6620 GCA_964623935.1 uncultured Halobacteriales archaeon | reverse complement strand
GCAAGGACCGCAGCGAAGCGAGGACCGCAGCAAGCCCCGGAGGGTCGAGCGGCCGGGGGCTTTCCGGCTGGTCGTGGCAGTCACGCCAGAGTCACAGACGATTGTGTCTAGAGAGCAGTCGGAGCCTTTCAGGACGTGTTGCCAGTCGAGTACAAGATTCATATCATCCGACCAGCTACGAACCGATAGATGCGCCTCGACGAGTTCATCGAGGGCTTCGAGCGCGACGAGGCTGCGGAACGGCGCCGGCTGGCCCGCGAGAAGTCCTACGCGATCACCGACCACCTCGACGAGGTCGAACGCCAGTTCGAGCAGGTCCTCCAGGGTGACGCGCTGTTCGGGTCCTCGGCCCCCGAAATCTTCGTCGGGCGCTCGAACTACCCCGACGTCGCGACGGGCCTGCTCTCGCCGATGGACCGCGAGGCCGACCCGACCGACTTCGCGACCAGCGGTGAGTGGTACCAGCGCGGCCTCGACATCGACGACGTGCTCCAGCGCCGGACGGGACTGCTCAACTCCACGCGCTCCTCGCAGGTGAACGTCGAGGACGTCTGGGACGGCTTCGTCGGCGTCCAGCGCGAGGTCGCCATCGCGGACCACCCGGTCGACGTGGAGGTGGGCCTCGACGGGTCGCCGGACCTGGACCTCTCGCTGGACGACATCCGGACGCCGACCGGCCCCCGCGCTCGCGCCAGGGGCGCCGACCTCGCCGAGAACCCCCACGTCCCCCGGCCCGTGGAGAAGACCCTCGAAGACGACGACTGGCAGGCAGAGGGCGCCATGACCTACCTCTACCGGCGCGGGTTCGACGTCTACGACATCAACACCATCCTCTCGGCGGGCGCGCTCGGCCGCGGGCGAAACCGTCGACTCGTGCCCACGCGGTGGTCGATCACCGCGGTCGACGACACCGTCAGCCAGTACCTCCGCGGGACGCTCAGGAACGCCCCGAGTGTCGACGAGGTGGAGGTCTGGTACAACGAGTACATCGGCAACGACTACTGGGTGATCCTCGCGCCGGGCAACTGGGAGTTCGAACTCGTCGAACTCAAGGCGCCGGGGAGCATCTGGAACCCCGATCCGGAGGGCAACTACTACCTGGCCGCCGACAGCGAGACCTACGAGGGCCGGACCGCTTACGTCGACGAGACCTCCGGCGCCTACTACGCCTCGCGGCTGGCCGTCCTCGAACACCTCGCCGAGCGGGACCGGCAGGCGACCTGTCTGGTCATCCGCCACGCCAGCGAGTCCTACTGGGCGCCGGTCGGCGTCTGGCAGATCCGCGAGGGTGTCCGCCACGCTTTCGAGGGTGAGCCCGCGACTGCCGAGACATTTCACGATGCGGTCCGTCAGCTGGAGGCGGCGCTTCCGGTCTCGCTTTCGACGCTGCGCCGGAAGTCGGAACTGGTGGCTGGCGTGCAGTCGCAACTGACCGACTTCTGAACGGTGCTCTCCTTTCCGAGGGATAGAACAGGAATATAGTTCCTGGGAAAGTACTATATTGCTCAAATACGTAGCACAACCGTGACGGAAGCATCCGATCCGGGTCCCTACGAGGACGTGAACGAGGCGGTCGGGACGGAGTGGGAGGAGGAGACGACGCCGTACGAGCGGGTCAGGACAGTCATCGCCCGGACCTACACGGCGATGTCGGCCGACGCTGTCGCGGACCGGGCACGAACGTCCCCGAAGACGGCCCGCAAGCACCTCGAAACCATGGCAGCCGAGGGGTTCGTCTCGACGGAGCCCGGGGCGCACGGTGGGACCCACTACCGGCGGTCATCGGACTCCCTGGTGCTGGAACAGGCGACCAGTATCCTTGAGGAGACGCCGAAAGACGAACTCGAGAGACGGGTCACGGAGATGCGCCGGAAACTCGGCGAGTTCCGGGAGACCTACGGTGCCGACTCGCCGGCGGAGTTATCGGTCGCCCGGACGAACGACGTGCTCTCGGGTACCGAGGATGCAGACGGGGGAATCGACGACGGGACGGTGCGGGAATGGAAGACGACGGAACGGAACCTGGCGTTCGCGAACGCCGCACTCGCAATCGCGAACGCCCGACAGTTCGTCGGCAGACACGCGGATGGGAACCGTTCGCTGTCCTGACCGATGGGGATACATTCGGGGGAGTCCCACTCACTCAGGGGACCGATCGACCGGCCGGCACTGATCGCGATACGCGACCTGTTCGAGGCCCACGAGCCGCTCGCGTCGGCCCGACTCGACGATCTCCTCGACCCGACCGTTCTCGAAGTGCGGCTGTCAGACGGGCTGCTGGACGCCGGAAGCGGCCGTATCGACGTCCAGTGGACGACCCGGAACGACTACAAGTACCACTACACCGATCCACGGGACGTCGATTTGCGCTGGGGACGCCATCCCCACGATGGGGACTACGTTCACGCGACGGGTCCGGAACACTATCACCCCCCGCCGGACGCCTCCTCGGAGCCGAACGCCGTCGAGGCATCGTGCGTCGAACACGTATCGGACGTGCTCGTGACGCGAGCGGTGCTCAAACTCTGGCGGACCGCATACCACGCCGACTCGCTTACCCCTCTCAATGCGGGGCGTAATCCGCCGTAGTCACTCGACGGCGTGTTCGGACGCCCGGAGCGTCGAGAAGGCGGCGTCGACGAACTCGCCGGTGTCGGCGACGATGTCGGCCCACGTCCCGTCGTCGGGTGCCAGCCCCACCAGCCGGGCGACGCGCATGATCGAGACGTGGTAGACGCGCTGATGGCCCGGTTCTTCCTCCCAGATGACCATGTTGCACGGGAAGAGCGCGCCGATCCGTCCCTCGGAGGCGTCGAGGGCGCGGTCGGCCATTGCTGGGTTGCACGCGCCCAGCACGTAGTAGGGGTCCCGGCCGGCGTCGACCTTCTCGTTGAGCATCTCCGCGGGGGAGAACTCCACGGGGACGCCGAAGCCGGCGTCCAGACAGACCTCGCGGACGTACTCGACTGCCTCCTCGTGGTCCATCGCGAGGACGACCTGCTCCTCACCCACGTCTTCGGGGTCGACCGCCGTCGGGTCGATGGGCAGAGTCATCCGTCCTCGGCAGTGGGAACGGGGCCGGACCCGATGGCGTCCGCGACGGCGTCGAGGAACTCCTGGCGGGTGGCGAAGTAGGTCCGGTCGACGTCCTCGAGGACGTCGGTCAGTTCGCGCGGCCCGTCGGGGGTGCGGACGACGGTGTCGCCCTCCCGGGCGTCGACCTCGCTTCGCTCGATGCCCCACATGAGGCGCTCGGCGATCCGTGCCACCGGTGCGCCCTCGACGGGGTCACCCTCGCCGAGCGGTACCGCGGGCTCCTCCTCGCTCTCCTCGTCGTCGGCCATGTGCGTCCCTTCAGCGGGGCAGCGATTAGTGCTTTCGATAGCGCCACAACGGGTGCCGTCCGACACCTGTCTGACGGGTAATTTTGTAGGCGTCACGCGAATGCGGGTACATGACCAGTCTGACCGACGTGTACGCGGGGGGTGTCGGGACGGCCATCGGCCTGCGCCGGCGACTGCTCGGAGCCGGGTTGTTCGTTCTCGGCGCGGGCATGGTCGTCGGTGCCATCCCGGTCGCGACCACCGGCCTCGCCGCGGAGTTGGGTCTCGGTCTCTACGGGGCGCGGGAACTCGCCGGGGCCCTGGCAGGACTGGGGCTCCCGGCGGCCTTCGTCGGCATCTTCGCGGTCCTGCCCGCCGGTCGAGCCACCCGCGCGGCTGCCGCCATCGGGGCCAGCCTCGCCGTACTCGGCGTCGCGATGTTCGCCGCGACGTACCCGTACGACTGGCTCGCCTCGGCGCCCCAACTGGCCGTCGCGACGACGGTGGTGTACTCGCTCGGGACGCTCGTGACCTTCTGGTGTCTGTTCGTCGGCCTCGCGACGTACAAACGCCGGAACGACCCGGGCGGCACCGCTCGCGTCGAACTCACCGACGAGGGAACCGTCCGCCTCATCAGCGGCGCCGACAGCTCTCTCCCGGGAATCGGCAGTGTCGGCACGTTCGGGAGCGGGCCCGACGGGAGCGTCGCGACACAGACGAACCGCGAGACGTCGGCCGAGGACGGGGACAGCCCCGACACGGCGGTGGCCCCGGAGGACGGGACCACTCCCGTTATCGAGGAGGATGCGACGATTATCGACGACGACCCGGGGGCCGCGAGTCCGGAGCCGAGCGGGGCCACACCGGCTGGAGACGGCGCGGGCGGCGTGCAGTCCGCGCCCCCGGCCGCCGAGAGCACGGCGGACCCCGCCACGGCAGGGACGGACGTCCGTGCGGCGGTCCACCGGCGGGGCCGACCCGACGAGTACTGTGGCAACTGCCGGCACTTCGAGTACGTCCGGGCAGACGGCGAGATGGCTCCCTACTGCGGGTTCCACGACGACCTGCTCGGGGACATGGACGCCTGCGACCAGTGGGAGTCCAACAGCTGAACATTTAAATCCCCCCGGAGATTACTCGGCGGACATGGAATTTTGCGACGAGTGCGGTTCGATGATGAAAACCGAGGGCGACGTGTGGGTCTGTGGGAGTTGTGGGTACGAGAAAGCCCGCGACAGCGCGGGCGAGGAGGCGATGGTCACCACGCAGGGCCAGGAGGAGACCGAGATCGTCGACATGAGCGAGGCCGAGGACCAGGCCCGCCCGACGACGCGCGCCCAGTGTCCGAACTGCGACAACGACCAGGCCTACTACTACATGCAACAGATCCGGGCGGCCGACGAGAGCGAGACCCGCTTTTTCGTCTGCACCGACTGTGACCACAAGTGGCGCGAGGACGACCACTAGTACTGTGGACCCTGCCTTCCCGGACATCGCGATAGACCTCGATGGCTGGCGGCTGGCAGAGGAGACCGTCGAGACGCTCTTTCAGGTCCCGGGTGCGCGGGTCCGCGGCGCGACGCGCCGGTTCGCGGATGTCGAGACCAGGGAGGCCGTCCGCGAGGCCACCGGCGGCCGTCTGGACCGCGAGTGGCGGTTCGTTGCCGCCACGAAACTGGGGTTCGAACCGCCCCTGCCCCCCGGGGCGGCGTCGATGGTCCTGCCGATGGTCCGCCGGGAGGCCCGCGGGGCGTTCGCCGAGCGCCTGGTCGGGCGTGGCCTGGAAAACGTCTCGCGTCGGGGGCGTGAGCGACTCAACGTTGGTGGTCGCACTCCTGCGCGGCTGACCCGCTTCGGGGCCATCGACCACGTCGAGGATGACGTCCCGGTCACGGGTTGGGTGTGCGTCTGGCGCGACGGCGGGGACTTCTTCGTCGTGACCGGCGGCTACCCCGAGGGGCCGCTGGCCGACCTGCTCTCGCTGGAGGCCCCCGACGATGTCCTCGACCGGACCGGGGCGGACTACCGCGAGGAGTTCGTCGACGTCGTGCGGGCGGTCGCCTAACCGGGCCGACCGGCGTGGCGCCCGAAGGTGAGGTAGCCGGTGTGGCCGACGCCGGCCGTCGAGGGCCGCGAGCCACGCTCGTCGAAGTCCATCTCGCGCTGGATGGTCTCGACCGTCTCGAGACCCGACAGCCCGGCCTCGCGGGCAGCCTCGACGACCTCCCTGGTGTGTTCGACGAACGGCGAGTAGACGGCGACGAACCCGCCGGCGACGAGCAACTCGGGTGCCCGCTCGACCACCGCGGGGGCGTCCTCGGTATCGAGGGTGAGCACGTCGAATCCCCCTGGGCTGTCCGCTGTCGATCCATCGGGTCCTCCGGGGTCCGCAACGAGATCGTCGAGGTCCTCGCGGACGTCGCCGGTCCGGACCTCGACCCGGTCTGCGACGCCTGCGGTCGTCATGTTCTCGCGTGCGACCGCCGCGAACTCGGGGTCGCGCTCGTACGTGACGACCGACGCCCCGACCCGGCCGAGATACGCCGCGAGCACGCCCGACCCGGTCCCGGCGTCGAGGATCCGGTCGCCGCTCCCGGCCCCCGTGTGCCCGAGGACCAGCCCCACGTCGCGGGGCATCATCGGGGCGCCGGTCCGGTCGAGGTGGTGAAAGAGGTCCGGCCCGCGCAACTCCCGTGCCCGGAACGGGGTTCCGAGGTGTGTCTCGATGGTCTCGCCAGGCCGGATGTCGTCGGGCACTTCGAGGATGCCCAGGTCGGTCTCCAGGCGGTCGCCGGGCGAGAGCAGGTACTCGCGGTCGTCGTAGACGAACAGGTAGGCCACTATTCGAGCCGTTCGACGGCCGCCGCGAGGTCGCCGTCTGTCGCCTCCAGGGCCTCTCTGGCGCCCGCCTCGCTCGCACCGGTCCGCCCGGCGACCAGTTCGACGTCCGCCTGTGGGATGGCTCCGCTCTCGTCGCTCCCGCCGCTCTCGCCGCCCTCGCCCGTGTCCGACTCGCCGGTGTCCGCCTCGCCCGCCGCTGCACCGCGTTCGCGGGTCTCGGGCGAGCCGACGACCTGGTAGGTCTCCTGGCCCTGGGCGTCCATCCGCTGGACGTCGGCGTTCGCGAACACCAGTTCCGAATCCGCGGTCCGGATGATTACCTCCTCGGCGTCGATCTCCTCGATGTCGATCCCCATCTGCTCCATCATCTGCTTCATCTTGCTCGGGTTCAGTCCGCCGCCGCCTCCTCCAAACATACCTCCGGCTTCACGCGGCGCGACAAAAAGCCCTCCGTTG
>CAZUWC010000105.1:0-6633 GCA_964623935.1 uncultured Halobacteriales archaeon | reverse complement strand
AAGTTCCGCTACGTGGGGGAATGCCCCGATCCGGATTTCATACGGATTCTGCTGAAATTGGTTACGCACGACCGTATCAGTCGGCGGGACCGAGCACTTCCTCGATGCGGTCGGCGAGGTAGATGGCGATGGGGACGGACTCCTCCTCGACGAACCGGGCGATTTCCTCGCCCTCGCTTTCGGCGACGACCGTCGGGATGAACTCGATCCCGTACTCCTCGACGCCGGGGCCCTGCTTGTCCTGGTCGAGTTCGTGGTGGACGATGTTCTCCTCGGGCACCTCGGCCGCCTCGAGTGCAGCCCCGAAATCCGGGAGCTGGGCACGACAGTCCTTGCACCAGTCCCCGCCCCAGATCCTGAACGTCAGGTCGTCCCCGTACTCGGCGAGGACGTCCACCGTATCGGCGTAGGCGTCGGCCACCCACACCGGGTTCGGCTCCATGGTTTCGAGTGGCATACCGAGTGGTAGTACCCCACACGTTATTTATTTGCCGGCACCGCCTGGCCGTTCGCGGCCGTCCCGGGAGCCGCCGATTTTATCATCGTACGCGCGCATTCACCCCTATGAGTCAGGATACGACCGTATCCGGTGGGTTCACCCACGAGACCGCGTTTCTCGACGAGGTTCTCGACCCGGACCAGATCTCGCGTGGGCAAGGTGACAGGCGCGAGCGAGCCACCGACTGGGGCACCGACCGCGAGGAGGGGTCGCTCCCCGACGCGGTGGTCTGGCCCGAATCGACCGCGGACGTCACGGCGATTCTCGAGGCGGCCACCGAGCACGGCGTCCCCGTCACGCCGTACGCGGCGGGGACGAGCCTGGAGGGGAACCCGGTCCCGCTGCACAACGGCATCAGCATGGACATGGGCCGGATGGACGACGTTCTGGCGGTTAGACCCGAGGACCACCAGGTCGACGTCCAGCCGGGCGTCTACGGCGACCAATTGAACGAGGCCATCGAGAAACACGGCCTCTTCCTGCCGTCGTTGCCCTCCTCGGGGAAGATATCGACCATCGGGGGGATGCTGGCAAACGACGCCAGCGGCATGAAGACCGTCAAGTACGGGGAGGTCAGCGACTGGCTGCTCGAAGCCGAGATCGTCCTGCCGACCGGCGAGGTCGTCACCGCCGGCAGCAAGGCCGTCAAGACCTCCGCCGGCTACAACCTCGAGGACCTCGTGGTCGGCAGCGAGGGCACGCTGGGAGTCATCACCCGCGCGTCCATGCAACTCGCGGGGCTGCCCGAGCAGGTGTGGGGCGGCCGGGCGGTCTTCGGGGACCTCGAAGACGCCAGTGCGGCCGTCGTCGACGCGGTCCAGTCGGGCGTCGACGTCGCGAAGGTCGAACTCATCGACGCACTCTCCGCCGAAATATCCAACGACTACCTCGATACGGGCCTGCCGGACGCGCCGATGGTGTTCCTGGAGTTCCACGCCAACCACGGTATCGAGCGCGAGGTCGAGTTCTGCCGGACCATCTTCGAGGACCACGACGTACGGCGGTTCGAGGTCGCAGAGAACGACGCCGAGATGGCCGACCTCTGGGAGGCCCGCCGCGAACTCGCCGACGCGTTCGAACCCTGGGACCCCGACCTCTCGCCGCTGACCCCGGGCGACGTCACCGTCCCCATCAGCAAGTACACCGACATCGTCACCTACGCCAAGGAACTCGGCGAGGAGTACGACATCACGGTGGCGTGTTTCGGCCACGCCGGCGACGGCAACGTCCACTACTTCATCATGGTCGACCCGGACGACCCCGAGATGGTCGCGGACGGCCGGACCATCTCGAAGCGTCTCGTCGAACGCGCCATCGAACTCGGGGGAACCTCTACCGGCGAGCACGGCATCGGCACCGGGAAACAGGAGTACCTCGCTGCGGAGGGTGGCGATGCCTCCGTCGAGGCGATGCGTGCCATCAAGGACGCGCTCGACCCCGCGGGAATCCTCAATCCCGGGAAGATATTCCCCGGGGAAGACGAATAGACCGCCCTCCTCTGGTCCGGCTCAAGTCCCGATATAGAGGTCCCGGACCTCGTCGGCGGCCAGCAGCTGTTCGGCGGTTCCCTCGTAGCGGTTCTCGCCCATGTCGAGGGCGTACCCGCGGTCGGCGACCTCCAGGGCTGCTTTGACGTTTTGCTCGACGACCAGCACCGCCGTGCCGGCGTCGCGAACCCGTTCGATGTGCTCGAAGGTGCTCTCGACGAGCTGGGGTGCCAGCCCGGCGGAGGGCTCGTCGACCAGCAACACGTCCGGGTCGGGCATCAGTGCGCGAGCCATCGCGAGCATCTGGCGTTCGCCCCCGGACAGGGTCTCGGCGTCCTGGTCCCGGCGGTCAGCCAGCCGCGGGAACAGGTCGAACATCGAATCGCGGGCCCCCTCGGGGTCGTCGGCGTGAATCCCCCCGATGTCCAGGTTCTCGTCGACGGTCAGGTTGGGGAACACGTTCTCGACCTGCGGGACGTAACAGATCCCATGGGTGGTCATCTCCTCGGCCTCGACGCCCGAGATGTCCCGGCCGTGCAGGTCGACCGTCCCCTCCCACAGCGGGAGCAGCCCGTACAGCGTCTTCAGTAGCGTGGACTTGCCGGCACCGTTGGGACCGAACACGAGCACGATCTCGTCGTCCCGGACGTCGATGTCGACGCCGTAGAGCACCTGCAGGTCGCCGTATCCCGATTCGACGCCCCGCGCCGAGAGTACGGCGTTCTGGAACTCCCGGACGCTGTCGACGGCGGCCTCGCTCACGCGAGCTCACCCCCGAGGTACGCTTCGAGGACTTCCTCGTTTTCCCGTATCTCCTCGGGCGGACCAGTGGCCAGCACCTGTCCGTTGTGCAGGACGATGATCCAGTCGCAGTTGTCCATCACCACTTCCATGTCGTGTTCGATCAAAAGCAGCGTCCGGCCCTCGTCGTTGAGCGCGTGAAGGCGGTTGAGCAGGTCCTCGGCGAGGACGGGATTGACGCCCGCGACCGGCTCGTCCAGCAGTATCAGGTCGGGGTCGAGCATCAGGACCCGGCCGAGTTCGAGCAGTTTGCGCTGGCCACCCGAGAGGCCACGGGCGTACTCCTCGGCGAGGTCGGCCAGGTCCAGAAACGAGAGGATATCGTCGACTTCCTCCCGGAGCGTTGTCTCCTCCCGGCTCACCCGGCCGCTCCGGAGGACGGCGTTGATGACCGACTCGCCGCTCTGTCCCTGTGCGGCGAAGGCCAGGTTCTCGCGGACGGTCATGCCCCGGAAGATCCGCGGCGTCTGGAAGGTGCGACCGATCCCCTCGGCGACGATTGCTTCTGGGGTTTGCCCCTGGACAGTTTCGCCGCGGAAGTGGACCGTGCCGCTGTCGGGCGCAAGCATGCCCGTTAGGAGGTTGAACATCGTCGTCTTCCCGGCGCCGTTGGGGCCGATGAGACCGGTGATCGACCCCTCCGAGACGGTGTAGGTGGCCCCGTCGACGGCCTGTAGCCCGCCGAAGGATTTTTTCAGGTCCTCGACGGAGAGGATCGCCTCCCCCGGTGGCTCATCGTGCGTCATGTGTCGTCCTCCGTGGTGACGAGTTCGTTCGGATTGCCGAGCAGTCCCTCCGGCTTGAAGCGGATGACGAGTACCAGCAGGAGGCCGATGACGGCGAACCGCAGGCTCGGGACTAGCGTCGGGTAGCCCTGGATTGCCGGGAGGAACCTGGTCACTTCCCGGAAGGCGATCAGGAGGAACGCGCCGAGGATGACACCGCGGTTCGAGGCGAGACCGCCGAGCAACACCGCCACCCACACGAGGAAGGTCACCAGCGGGATGAACTGTCCGGCGACGACGCTCCCGATGTAGTGCGCGTAGACCGATCCCGCGAGGCCGGCGATTGCGCCGCCGATGGCGAAGGACTTCAGTTTGATCTGTGAGGTGGACTTGCCGAGCATCCGTGCCGCCCCTTCGTCCTCGCGGATGCCCTTGAGCAGGCGGCCGAAGGGGGCATCCATCAGGCGCTCGATGACGAGGTACGTCGCGACGACGAGCGCGGCCGCGAATACCATGTAGACCAGGCCCCAGAGGTCGGGACCAAGCGCCGACCGGCCCGGCTTGGGGACGTTGTTGAGGCCCTTGACGCCGCGGGTCAGCCACGCCTCGTTGCGGATGAACTCCTCGAAGATGCCTGCCAGCGCGAACGTGGCGATGGCGAGGTAGTGACTGCCCAGACGGACGCTCGTCAGCCCGATCAGGATGGCAAGCAACCCGCCCACGAGAGCGCCGGCTCCGAGGCTGACCACCATCCCGAACGGCATCGGCACGCCGAGACCGATGGCGTAGTCGGCACCGCCCTCGACGGCCGCGGGCGGCGGAATGGTGAGGATGGCGGCCGTGTACGCGCCTGCAGCGAAAAACGCCACGTGCCCGAAGTTGAGCAGGCCCGTGTAGCCGTAGTGGACGTTCAGGCCGAGCGCGAGCAGCGCGTAGATGAGCGCCAGCGTCGTCATACTCAGGAGGAACGACACCACACCCGGGAGTTCGACGGCCATCAGATCTCACCCCCGGCGATGCCCTCGGGCCGGACGAGCAACACGGCCACGAGGATGGCGAACGCGTAGGCCAGCGTATAAGAGCCCGAGACGTAGAAACTGCCGAGACTCATCGCGAGGCCGACGATCAGCGCGCCGGCCATCGCCCCGTAGGGTTTGCCGATCCCGCCGAGGATCGTCGCGGCGAAGATGACGAGCAGGAAGCGCCAGCCGGTGATCGGCCTGAACGGGGGAAACTGGACCGCGAGGAGGATGCCAGCGAGTCCGCCGGCCGCCGCCGCGAGGAACCACGTCCGACGGATCACGCGGTCGGTGTCGATGCCCGCGACGCGGGCGAGCTGTCGGTTCCCACTGGTGGCGCGCATCTTCCGGCCGAGCATCGTCCGGGTGAGCAGCAGGTGTATCGCGGCCATCGCCAGCACAGAGACGACGAACACCGCGATTCCGACGGGGCTGATCTGGACGTCCCCGACGGAGATGGGGCGAATCAGCGGGACCGGCAGCGACTGCGGATTGGCGCCAGCGATGCCACGCATGAGATTGCGCAGCAGGAACGCGACGCCGATGCTGGTGATCAGCAGGGGGAGCGGGCCACGTTCGCGGATCGGCTTGAAGAATATCCGCGCGATGAGGACGCCCAGTACACCCACGACGGCCATCGCGACGACCGTCGCGACGTACACCGGGGCGCCGCTGACCGCCGTTACCAGCAGGGCGAGGAACGCCCCGTACGTGAGGAACTCGCCGTACGCGAAGTTGATGAATCGGGTGACGCCGTAGGACAGCGTCAGCCCGACCGCGCCGACGGCGATGACACTCCCATTGATGAGTCCGAAGACCAGCACCTGCACGAACTGCGAAACCGGATCGAGGGCCACAGCTACTGGATGTCGCTCGCCTGTAGCAGTGACACCTGCTCCCACTCACCGCTCCGGGCCTGCATGATGCCGAACGGAGCGGCGATGTTCCCGTTCTCGTCGAAGTCGATGGGGCCGACGAGACCGGAGTAGTCGACCTCGGTGCCGTCCCTGATCGCCGAGGCGGCACTGGGGAAGTCGGTCACCTCATCGCCCGGTGGCTCGGCCACCGTACGGATGTTCCCCGCGATGTTCGGCCTCGTCAGGTCGTCCCCGGCGGCGGCCGTCGTAACCATCGCTCCGGCCATGACGTTCACCGCGTCGAAGGTGTTCAGTGCGAACTCCCCGGGTTCCTCGCCCGAGAAGTCCATGACGTCCTGTCTGAACTGTTCGATCCGGCCGTCCTCGGTTGCGTTGGGGTCAGCGACTTCCTGCAGGCCGAAGACACCTTCGGTGAGTTGCTGTTCGTTGTCGTCCAGGAACGCCTGGTTCGCGGCCTCCTGTGTGAGGAACCAGTTGCCCTCGTAGCCGGCGTTGAACGCCGCGCGGAAGAACTTCGAGGAGTCCTCGGGCGAGGCCACCAGTGCGATCATCTCCGGCTCGGTCTGCATCATCGACGAGACCTGTGACTCGTAGGAGGACTGTCCCGGCGAGAAGTTTATCGTGTCCGTTATCGTCCCGCCGAACTCCTCGAAGGAGGATCGGATCGGCTCCTCGAACGGCGTGAGTGCCGGGGCCTCGCCGACGATCAGGCCCATCCGCTCGTAGGATTGCTCGCCGTTGATCGACTCCTCGCGGGCTGCCTTCGCGATGGCGCGGCCGCCGATGGTGTCGCTTGGGACCGTCCGGAAGATGAACTCGCCGCCGATGTCGTCCAGTTCGGTCGTCCCGGAAGTCGGGGAGATGGTCGGTACCTGGTTCTCCTGGATGATGTCGGTAACACCTGTGAAGGTGAGGCTCGTCGGCCCGATGATGCCGTGGACTTCCTCGACGTCGATGAGGTTCTGGGTCGCGGAGACGCTCGCGTCGACCGTCGCCTCGGTGTCCGCCTGTAACAGCCTGACGTTCCGGCCACCGATGCCGCCGTTTTGGTTGATGACCTCGGCCAGCATCTCCACGACGGGCATCACGGCCGAGCCCACCCAGGCGAAATCACCTGTGAACGGGAGCAAGACGCCGAGCCGAACGTCGTCCATGTCGCCCCCGTTCGAACTCCCGCCGCCGTCGCCGTCACCGCCGTCCCCGCCGTCGTCGCCGTCGTCGCCG
>CAZUWC010000104.1:0-6715 GCA_964623935.1 uncultured Halobacteriales archaeon | reverse complement strand
GCTACTCCCCGAACATCAAGGAGCGCCGGGACTGCTCGTGTGCGCTGTTCGACGCCGACGGCGAGATGATCAGCCAGGCCGAGAACATGCCCGTCCACCTCGGTGCGATGCCCTTCTCGGTCGCCGCGGCGCTGGACCGGTTCCCGCCCGAGGAACTACAGCCTGGCGACGCCGTCCTCGTGAACGACCCCTACCACGGGGGCGCACACCTCCCGGACCTGACGCTGGTGACGCCGGTCTTCGAGGGCGGCGAGGCCGTCGCGTTCGCGGCCAACCGCGCCCACCACGCCGACGTCGGCGGCGCCCGCGCCGGGTCCGTCGCGGCCGACTCCACCGAAATCTACCAGGAGGGGCTCCGGATTCCGCCGGTCAAACTCTACGAGGGCGGCGAGCGCAACCCCGCAGTCATGGAGCTGATCCGGGCCAACGTCCGCACGCCCGACGAGCGCGTCGGCGACCTGCGCGCCCAGGAGGCCGCCAACCGCACCGGCCGCCGCAGGTTCGAGGAACTGCTCGACGAGCACGGCCCCGGGGAAGTCGACGCCGCGCTCGCGGAGATCAAGGACTACTCCGAGCGGCGAATGCGCACCGAAATCGAGGCGCTCCCGGACGGCACCTACACCTTCGAGGACGTCCTCGACGACGACGGCCAGGGCAACGAGGACCTGCCCGTCCGGGCGGCGGTCACGGTCGAGGGCGACGCCATCACCGTCGACTTCGCGGGGACGGCCGACCAGACCGAGGGACCCGTCAACGCCGTCTTCGCGGTGACCGCCTCCGCGACCTACTACGCGGTCCGGTGTGTCACCGACCCGGACATCCCGCCCAACCACGGCTGCTACCGGCCCATCACTATCGAGACGCCCAGTCGCTCCATCGTCGACCCCGAGCCGCCCGCCGCGGTCGTCGGGGGGAACCTCGAAACCTCCCAGCGCGTGACCGACGTCGTGCTGGGCGCGCTCGCGGAGGCCGACCCCGAGCGTGTCGTCGCGGGCTGCCAGGGGACGATGAACAACGTCACCTTCGGCGGGACCGACCCCCGGGACGGGGAGCCGTACACCTTCTACGAGACACAGGCCGGCGGCTTCGGCGGCCGTGCCGGCACGGACGGGATGGACGGCGTCCACGTCCACATGTCCAACACGCTGAACACGCCCGCGGAGGTCCTGGAGACGGCCTACCCGCTCCGGGTCCTCGCGTACGAACTCCGCGAGGATTCCGGCGGGGCCGGCCGGTTCCGGGGCGGCCTGGGCGTGCGCCGGGACATCGCCGTCCGGGACCACAGGGCGACGTTCAGCCTGCTGGCCGAGCGCCACGAGCACCCGCCCTACGGGCTGGTCGGCGGCGCGGACGGGACGACCGGCGAGGCCCACCTGACGCGTGACGGCGAGACGTCCCGCCTGCCCGCGAAGTCCACCCGGGACCTCCAGTCCGGCGACGTCGTCAGCGTCCGCACGCCCGGGGCCGGCGGCTACGGCGACCCGGCCGGGCGGTCGCTGCGGGCGGTCGCGCGGGACGTCCGTCTGGGCAAGGTCTCCCGCGAGGCGGCCCTCGCGGAGTACGGCGCCGACCCGGACGCCCTCGACGCGGCGCTGGCAGACGAGCGGGCGGGCGACGCGGGAACCGGCCCCGGGGAGGAGGACGATGAGTCGTGACGCCTCGCGGGGGACCGGCGCTCCGGTACGTGCCCCACGTCGCCGCCGCAGGCGTGGGGTACGTCCTGTTCGCGTACGCGGCCATCCCGTCGGTTGTCGTCGCGGAACTGGGCGTCGGGTACGCGCAACTGGGGTTGCTGACCAGCGCCCCGCTGCTCTCCTTTGCGCTGGTCCAGCCCGTCGGCGGTCGACTCCTCGAACGCTACCCGGCGGCGGACGTGCTGCTGTGGGCGACACTCGCGCACACGGGGATGACGGTCGTCCTGTCGCTAACGGGGACATTCCCGGTCGCGCTCGCGCTCAGGGTGGCGTGGGGTGTCGCGGCCGGCCTGCTCGTCGGCGCGGGCGCGACCCACCTCGCGCGGCTCAACGAGGGTGCGGCCGCGACCCGCCAGCAGGGCGTCTTCGGCGGGATGGTCACGCTCGGCGGTGCGGTCGCGTTCGCGCTCGCGCCGCGGCTGGTCCCCCTGGTGGGGAGTTCGGGCACGCAGGCTCCGGGCGTGGCGCTCGCGGTGCCGGCGGTTCTCGGACTCGCGGCACTCGACCGGGGACCGACGGCACCCACCGCGACGGCGGGCACGGGGACGGCCCTGTCGGTGCTCGCGAACCCCGTCGTGGTCGTCGCCGCGCTCGCGTACGTCGCCATCATCGGCTCGTATGTGACCCTCTCGACGTTCGTCACCGCCTACTTCGCGGACCTGGGGCTGGTCGGCCCGCTGAACGTGCTCGTGTTGCTGGTCGCCACCGCGGGCCGGGCCGGCGGCGGCGCGGCGCTCCCGCTGGTGGCGGGCGACAGGCGCCTCACCGCCGGGTCGACGCTCGTCGCGGCCGCGGGCTTCGGCGCGCTGGCGCTGGGCCCTGGTCCCGCGCTCGTCGCGTCCCTCCCGCTGGTGGCGATGCTCGCGGTAACGGCACCGTTCGGCGCGGTCTACACGCTGGCGGCGACCGCCACCGAACTGGAGGGGGCCGCCATCGCGACGGTGCTCGCGGCGGGCAACCTCGCCGCCGTCGCCCTGCCGACGGTCACCGGCGCCGTCCGGGACGCGACTGGCGGCTACGGCGGCGGGTTCGCGCTGCTCGCGGCGGTCAACGGTCTGGCCGCCATCGCGCTGGTCGGACTGCCGGCCGTGGCCGACGTCGGCGACCGTCGGGAAGATCCGGCGTGAGCGGCACCCTGCTGCCGGGGGGTGAGAGTGATGGTTGAGGCGGGGTTGCTCAACGCCGTCCTCCGGGGGCTGGTGACGGGCAGCCTCATCGCGGCCGGCGCGCTGAGCCTCTCGCTTCTGTACAGCATCGCGCGGGTGCCGAACTTCGCCCACGGCGACATGATAACCGTCGGCGCGTACCTGGTGCTGGCGTTCAACAGGCCCGGCGAGATCCCCGCACTCCCCGGGGGAGGCGGACTCGGGCTGCTCGCGGCTGCCGTCCTGGGCATCCTGATCGCCAGCGCCCTGGGGGTGGTCTACGAGCTGACCATCTTCCGGCGGTTCAGGGAACGCGACGCCGACCTCGTGACGATGATCATCGTCTCGCTGGGGCTGGCGTTCGTGTTGCAGAACCTCGTCATCTTCCTCGTCGGGACGAAGAACGTCAACTACGACACGGCGAACGTCCAGAACCTGAACGTCGACGTCTACGCCGGCGGGCGCCTCACCGTCGAGTTGACACAGCGCCAGGCCGGCGACGTCGTCACGGTCGCCTCGTGGGGGTACGCCTGGGTGGTGCTCGTGGCCAGCGTCCTGGTCGCGGCCGGCGCCGGGTACGCCGTCTACCGCTGGCGCCGGGGCGAGGGCGACATCGAGACGGTCCATCTGGTCCCGCCGTGGGTGCTGGGCGTCCTCTCGGGGCTTTCCGCGTTCGTCGTCGCCCTGACGGTCCTGCGGGACAGCCCCGGCGCCGTAGCCGAGGCCGTCTCCTCGACGCGGGTGACCGTCGGCGTCAAGGACCTCGCGGTGGTCGGGCTGACGTTCCTGGCGATGTTCCTGTTGAACGTCCTGCTCAAGCGCACCAAGCTGGGGATGGCGATGCGGGCCACTGCCGACAACACCTCCCAGGCGAAGGTCAAGGGCGTCGACGTCGACCGCGTCCAGCTGGTCGTCTGGGTGGTCGCGGCGTTGCTGACTGCACTCGCGGGCGTCCTCGCGGGGTGGTTCGCCTCGAACCTCACCCCCACGATGGGGTTCGATCTACTCTTGCCCATCTTCGCCGCGGTCATCCTCGGGGGCATCGACTCGCCCTACGGCGCCGCGGCCGCGGCGCTGATCGTCGGGCTGAGCATGGACGTCGGCGTCTTCCTGCTGCCCTCGGGATTCGCGGCGTATCGCGTCGCCATCGCCTTCGTCGTCCTCGTGGGCGTCCTGCTGGTCAAACCGGAAGGCATCTGGGGGGAGAGTTAGGATGGCGCTGGCCGACTTCACCATCTCGCTTTTGACGTTCATCGCCATCTACAGCCTCTTCGGCATCGGGCTGAACCTCAAGTACGGGTTCACCGGTCTCATCGACTTCGGACACGTCGCCTACTTCATGGTCGGGGCCTACATCGCGGTGGTGTTCACACTGCCCGCCGGGGAGGTCACCTCGTATACGGGCATCGGCGGACTGGGCCTGCCCGCAATGTTGAGTCCGCTGCCCCTCGGGGGGTTGCTCGCGTGGGTGCTCGCGGTCGTCGTCGCGATGGCCGTCTCGGCGGTCGTCTCCCTGCTCGTCGGCGTCCCGACGCTCCGGTTGCGCGAGGACTACCTGGCCATCACGGCACTGGGCATCGCCGTCATCCTCAACTCGGTGGTCAACAACGAGCGCTGGCTGTTCAACGGGCCCTTCGGAATCCGCGAGATCCACCAGCCCCTCCGGGACGCCTTCCCCGTCGGGACGGGGAGCTTCCAGCTCAACCTGGCCGTCCTCGGCGGGCTCTCGGTGCTCGTCCTCGGGTACGCCGCCTACCGGACGGCGCTGATCGTCCGCGGGATCGAGCGCCGCCCCGCCGCGGCGATGACTGTCGCGGCCCTCGCGCTGGCCGCCGGGGGAACGGCGGTGATCCGGTCGGGACCGGTCAGGCTGGCCGGCGTCGTCGGCCTCGTCGTCGCCGCGGTGGCGGGCTGGTGGGCGTTCAGGCGCGCGCCGGACGTCTGGCCGGTGTTCACGCTCGGCGCCGCGGAAGTGTTCGTCCTCTGGTACGTCGTCGGCCCCCTCGTGCAGGACGGCCCCGTCGAACTGGTCCGGAACGTGCTGTGGCTGTTCGACCCCAGCGCAGGGGCGGCGGGGGGCCTCGACTACTCCCGGTTCGTGCTCGTACTGTCGATCGCTGTGCTCGCGCTCGGGTACCTGTTCGTCGAGCGGCTGATGCACAGCCCCTACGGGCGCGTGCTGCGGGCCATCCGCGAGGACGAGGACGTCCCCCAGGCGCTGGGCCGGTCGACCTACCGGTACAAGATACAGAGCCTGATGGTCGGGTCGGCACTGGCCGGGGCGGCCGGGGCGCTGTGGGCCGTCCACGTCGGGTTCATCGCCCCGACGCAGTTCGAGCCACCCATCACCTTCTTCGCGTTCACGGCGGTCATCGTCGGCGGGACCGCCAACAACCGCGGGGTCGTCCTCGGGACGGGCGTCTTCTGGGTCATCAACAGCGGCACCCGATTCCTGGACGACTACGTCCCCAGCGAGTTCGCCGTCCAGCTCGCGGCCGCGCGGCTCATCCTCATCGGCGTGTTGCTCATGGTCATCCTCTACTACCGCCCCCAGGGGCTGCTCGGCGAACAGGACTACGAGGTTCCCGTTCCCGGCCATGGGGGTGGCACGGATGAGTGAAGACCTGCTGGTCGTCGAGGACCTCCGGAAGTCCTTCGGGGGCATCACGGCCCTCGATGGGGTCTCGCTGTCGGTCGGTGACGGGATCACCGGGCTCATCGGCCCGAACGGTGCCGGGAAGACGACGCTGTTCAACTGCATCACTGGCGCCATCGAGCCCGACGGCGGGGCGGTCACCTTCGACGGGACCGACATCACGGACGACCGGCCGGCCCGCGTCGCAGAGCGGGGGGTGGTCCGGACCTTCCAGATCCCCCGGGAGCTGTCGGGGATGACCGTCGAGGAGAATCTCCTGCTGGGCCCGCCCGACCAGTACGGCGAGCGCCTGACCGGCGCCCTGCGCCGGGGCGAGCGGTTCGCCGACGACGAACGTCGCGCACGCGAGCGCGTCACCGACCTCGCGGAGTTTCTCGAACTCGACGGCGTCATCGACGAGGAGGCGGGCAACCTCTCGGGCGGCCAGCGGAAACTGCTGGAACTCGCGCGGGCGCTGTTGACCGACCCCGACCTCCTGTTGCTGGACGAGCCCATCGCCGGCGTCAATCCGACCCTGGAGGGGCGCATCCTCGACCGGTTGCACGACCTGACCGACCGGGGGTACGCGTTCCTCGTCGTCGAGCACGACATCGACGTCATCATGGAACACTGCGAGCGCGTCGTCGTTATGCACCAGGGCCGGACGCTGACGGCGGGACCCCCCGAGGAAGTCAAATCCGACGAGCGGGTCATCGAGGCGTACCTGGGGGGTGAGGCGGAGTGACGCTCCTGGAACTGGACGGCGTCGACGCGGGCTATGGCGACATGCAGATCCTCTCGGACCTCGACCTGACCGTCGCGGACGGGGAGTACGTCACCATCGTCGGACCGAACGGCGCGGGCAAGTCGACGGCGATGAAGACCGTCTTCGGGCTGACGACGCTGATGGGCGGGACCGTCCGCTTTTCGGGCGAGGACATCAGCGACGTCGACACGAGCGACCTCATCGACCGCGGGATCAGCTACGTCTCACAGACCGACAGCATCTTCCCGAGCCTCACCGTGCGGGAGAACCTGCGGATGGGAGCGTACATCCGCGACGACCTGCCCGAGGACCGGTTGCAGTCGGTCTTCGAGCGGTTCCCCATCCTGGCGGAGCGCCAGCGCCAGCGCGCGGGATCGATGAGCGGCGGCCAACAGCAGATGCTCGCGATGGGGGCGGCGCTGATGCTCGACCCCGACCTGCTGATGCTCGACGAGCCCTCTGCCGGCCTCGCGCC